>CANQBX010000060.1 GCA_947589095.1 uncultured Lachnospiraceae bacterium | reverse complement strand
ATGAACAGCAGCGGATAATATTGGATCAGCGCGTAGGGTACGAAAAATGTCGCGAACAGAAGCATTTTCTCACCATAGACGCCGACGGGGTACTTGCCGAATTCGCGGGCCCCGTCGGTGAAAATGTTCATGAACTCAAGACCGTCCAGCGTGAAGAAGCAGAGGGCGGCATAGATGATGAACAGGCCGGAGAAGACAGCGGTGCCGCCGGCCAGCATGAAGACCACGGTCAGAACCTTCGGAAATGTCCAGGCGACGCCGCTTCTGGCAATGCCATAGAGGAACATGACGACAGCCTGCAGCATGCGGCCGATGCGGGTCAGTTCGAATTTGCTGCCGAGAACCTGCAGGATCTCATTGCGGGGGCGGACCAGCACGCGGTCGAATTCGCCGGTGCGTACCATGCCGGAAAAGGTATCGAAGCCGCGGACGAACATCTCGGCCAGGGAGAATTCCAGCAGGACGATGGAGTAGCAAAGGAGAACCTCGCTGTAGGAGAAGCCGTCTACCGCGGAGAACCGCTTAAACATGAAGAAGATGCCCAGAAATACGTTGAAGGACACCAGGAACTGCCCCATGGCAGTGAGGAAAAACGACGTCTTGTACTGCATCATGGAGCGGATGTTGATGGAGATATAGTGTTTGTAGAGTTTGATTGCACTTGAAAGGTTACGCATGAGGTTATATTCCTTTCTAATGGTTACTCACCCGCCCTGCACCACTACGCGCCGCGTCGCCATCCGGCAGAGCATTTTCCCGGCCGCCGTGACGGCGGTGAGCCAGAACAGCTGCAGCGTCACGGCCTTAAGCATTTCCGAACCGCTCATACTTCCGCTATAGATCCGCAGGGCCACGTTCTGCATGGCCGCGAAGGGCAGAAGCTCCAGGAACTTTCGGACATTGTCCGGGAAGAAGGGCAGCGGGATCACGCCGCCTGTAAGAAATTCCAGCGCCGAGGTGAACAGGATCCGCAGCCCCTGGGGCGATATGGTGAAAAAGGTCATAACGTAGATCAGCATGCAGAATGATACGGTCATCGCAAAGCCCAGCGTCAGCGTGACGAGAAACAGCAGGAAATGTCCCGCGCCGGCCGGAGCAGAAAGCCCGTAAGGTTCCGGCAGAAAGGCCGCCACCAGAAGGATCGGCAGGCACCGCAGCACGGCCCGCGCCAGACGGTTGGCCGCGTTCCGGCAGAACCACATATTGTAGATATCGATGGGGCGGCACAGTTCATAGGCGATGCCGCCATTTATGATGGAGTCGAAGATCTCATTGTCCATCATCCACGCGGCGAAAAGCGCCAGAAACGCCTGCTGCAGCCAGATGTAGGACGAGGTGGCCGAGAAGCTCATCGGAAATGCATCCGCGTCCGCCCGGTAAAACGCGGCGAAGATCATGATCTCCATGAAACCCCACGCGAACTGGGTGGCGATCCCGGCCAGGGCCGCGACGCGGTACTGCAGGCCGAGAACGAAGCGCAGTCGGAAGAAGGAGAGGTACTTTTTCATTTGACGGAATCTCCTTTCAGTTCGCGATGTCGTAGCTTCTGTACAGTTCCGCTATCGTCTCGTCAATATTTTCCCCGCCGCGCCGGATATCTTCCAGAGTCCCGTCCATCAGGATATGTCCTTTGCCGATCAGAATGATGCGGCTGGCCAGCGCCTCGATGTCCTGCATATCGTGGGTGGTCAGGATCACGGTAGTTCCGTGCAGATGATTCTGCCGCCGGATAAATTCCCGGACCGCCAGCTTCGATACGGCGTCCAGCCCGATGGTCGGCTCGTCCAGGAACAGGATTCGGGGACTGTGCAGCAGGGACGCGGCGATCTCGCAGCGCATCCGCTGGCCCAGGGACAGCTGCCGCGTCGGCGAGCGCAGAAGCTCGCCCAGGTTCAGAAGCCCGGACAGTTCTTCCAGATTCTTCTTATAAATGTTGTCGGGAATCGTATAGATGTCCTTCAGAAGTTCGAAGGAGTCGATGACGGGCACGTCCCACCACAGTTGGGAGCGCTGCCCGAAGACGACGCCGATCTCCTTCACATGAGCGATCCGGTCGCGGTGCGGCACCCGGCCGTCCACCAGGACCGTCCCGCTGTCGGGAGTCAGGATACCGCTCAGGATCTTGATTGTAGAGCTTTTGCCGGCACCATTGGGGCCGATGTAGCCCACCATCTCGCCGTCGCGGATCGTGAAGCTTACGTCCTTAAGCGCTTGGATCTCTTCCGTTTCGCGGCGGAAGAGGGATCTGCAGGCTTCCTTAAAGCCTGCGTTTCTTTTTGCAATCCGGTACGATTTGCACACATGTTCCATCGTAATCATCGTTTTGCTTCCTCCTGGTAGTTATAGAACGTTACAGTTCAGACGGCGGGGAAAGAGATATAAGAGCATGCGTTAAGCTTGCTTATAAGCATGCTCTTATATCTCTTTTCACATCGGATGGACATCCGATGCTTCTTGTGCGGCCAAAGGCCGCGCAAGAAGACAGCCGTCTGAGGCCGCTTGAATGTTATATCTTGCCAAGTCGGTCCGGCGCGCTCCGCAAGGAGCGAACCAGATTATTATATTTCCAGACAGAACGTGTGCCAGCGGCATACATTCTGTACTGCGCCTGTATGCAGGAAAGCGTGTTGACAGCGCGTCTCCAGCGATAGGCGAAAGGACTTTAAGCATATCACGGATGGGCGAAAAGTGCAAGCTTTTTCCGACGAAGTTCATTCCGAAGATTTTCTCAGCATAAACATCGACGGGGCACCTGCTGAATTCGCGTGCCCCGTCGATGAAAATGTTCATGAACTCCTAATCGTCCAGCGTTCCGCCACGCCGGTCTCAGAAATTTTTAGTGATTTTTAAAATGTTCTGCCCGTCCCTGTATTCATATTTCATATCATCCATACTCTTTTTAACGATATAAATGCCCAGTCCGCCGATCTTGCGCTCCTCAGCGGAAAGGGTGACGTCCGGGTCCGTCTTCTTGAGCGGGTCGAAAGGGACGCCCCGGTCGATGAAGGTGATCACCGCCGCCGGCGGTTCCCCGCAAAGTTCCACCTGCACAGTCGCCGGTCCGGCGGAGGGAGCGTACGCGTAGAGGGCGATATTGCTGAAAAGTTCGTCAACGGCAACGTCGATCTGGGCTTCGATCTTCATGGAACAGCCGGATTCCTCCAGCAGTTCGTTCACAAAGTCGATGACCACAGGCGTGTTCTCGACCGATGCGTCGATCGTGAGTTCCTTCATGGCCGCACCTCCGGTTTCGCCTTATATTCGAGACACAGCATCGTAATGTCGTCGAACTGCGGCGCGCTTCCCACGAATGCGTCGATGTCGGCTTTGACTGCGGGCAGCAGGGCTGTGGGTGCCAGATCCTTATGCTCACTGAGGATCTTTTCAAGACGCTCCATGCCGTAGAGCTGGTTGTTCGCGTCGGTCGCCTCTGTGACGCCGTCGGTGTATTCAAAAAGTTTGTCGCCTACCTCCATGGTGAGCGAGCCGGCGCGGTACGGGATCCCCTCCATTCCCGCGAGTACGAAGCCCGGCTTGATCTTATAGGGCTTGTAGCCTTCTCCGCGCCTGCAGAGGAAGGGCATCTCGTGCCCCGCGTTCACATAGCGGAGTTCGCCCGTCACCAGGTCCAGAACACCCTCGAACGCCGTGATAAACAGTCCCTCGCTGTTGCTTTCGCACAGGATCTCGTTGACCGCGGAAAACACCGCGCCCAGATCGTCGCCCGTCATGGAGTGGTCCTTGATGAGCGTCTTGCCGATGACCATGAAAAGCGCCGCGGGCACTCCCTTGCCTGAAACGTCCGCCACGACCACCGCCACATGGGTCTCGTCGATCATGAAGAAGTCGTAGAAATCACCTCCGACCTCCTTGGCGGGATCCATCGTCGCGTAGATATCGAAGTCCTCCCGGTCCGGGAAGGCCGGAAAGATACAGGGCAGCATGGATTTCTGAATATTGGCTGCGACGGAAAGCTCCGCCTCTGTCTTCATCGTCTTGGCGCTCTGATTGACCGAATAGAAGATCATCCAGAATTCGACCACGAAGATGATGCACATCGTCAGATAGAGCGGGAAGAAGAGCGGGTGGTTGGGGAAAATGCCGGCCGCGTTGGATATAAGGTTGATCACGTAAAAGCCAACCACGGAGATCAAAAGCGGAGGCACGAAAATCCCCATCTTGCCGCTCACCGTCTCAATGGTCGCATGCAGGCGGTTTTCCAGGAAACGCGCGTACAGCACGGCGATCACCACGTAGACGACGACCTTGATCCCGATGAAGAACAGAAGGTTGGGAACCTCGTAGGGGCTCTCCCGGATCAGCCCCAGAACGGGCGCCAGCAGGGAGTCCGTCGTTCCGCAGAGCATGAACGTCGAGACGTTGCCCACCAGGCATCCCATGAGTGCGACGGAGAGCTTGGTAGACCAGGTGTCCCGGTACAGGAACTGGGCGATCGCGCATACCATGGCGGAGAGTCCCAGGATCCCGAAAATATCGTTTGTCAGATCCAGCCAGTAGAACAGGAACGCAAGTCCGTAGCCGACGACGGCTCCCGCGGCCCAGACCGCGGCGCGGACCGGCCCCTTATATTTGGGCGTAAGCGTGATGCCCGTGAGAACGGCGCTGAATACCGACGCGAGAAATACCGCAAACGTCCACAGTGCAATGATTTTAAGATCCATAATAACCTCCTTCTCAGAACATATCCATACCGGCTAACGCCGTCAGATATTTTTCAAGATATTCATCGGTGATCTCCTTCCATGACCGCCCGAGGGCGTGCAGCCGCTCCACGGTGTACGCGCGGGAGAAAGGAATATCGCTGTATGCGTCGTTCCCGCGTTCGATGGAGAGCATTTCCACGGAACCGCTCTTTTCGCCGGACGCCTTTAAGTCCTGTATCAGCCTGGCGAACTCCTCGTCGGAGATGATCTCCACCGGCTTGCCAAGCTGCCGTAGAAGATCGAAGATGCGGGAAAATGCCGTCTCTGCCGGAGGACAGACATGGAACGCGCCGCACTCCGCGCTTTCCGTCAGGGCGAGGACCATCCCCGCCACCTCGTCCACGGGGGAGAATTCCACCGTAGAATCATAGAGCGACCGGGGCGCGGCCCCGATATCGATATAGGCGGAGAGACGGCGGGTGAATCCGTTGGAGCGCAGGTTCATCTGGAACTCGCCGTCGGAGATCCTTCCCTGCAGATTGCCTACCCGCATGATCTGAACGGGCAGCCCCTTATCCGCCGCGGCGCGCAGAAGCGCGTGTTCCGCCTTGAATTTGGTGTAAATATATTCGTTGAAGATCTTCTGTCCCACATAGAAATCGTTCTCGGTGAAGAGCATATCCTTCGCGCGGGCCGTCTCCGCCATGCCGCCTACGCTTATCGTCGATATCTGCACGAGGCGGGCGTCGGTCTTTAAGGCGTAGGCGATGAGATTGTTCACTCCGGTCTCGTTGACGCGGGAGAGCGCGTCGCCGTAGGCGAAGTGGGCTACGTTCGCGGCGCAGTTGACGATAAGATCGATCCTGTCGTCAAAGGGTTCCGAAAAGAGCGCGGGGTCGGAGATATCTCCCTCCACCGCCGACCATTTTCTATCCTCCGAAAAGTCGTCTTCGGCGTAGTAGAAGAGGGTGCTCTGGATGCGCTTTTCGGCCGTCACCTTTCTCTTGGAGCGGGCGAGGCAGTAGACGTGCTCCACCTCCGGATCCTTCAGAAGCGCCGCCAGGATGTGGTTGCCCAGATAGCCTGTCGCGCCGGTCAGGAGAATGCGCCGGGCCGGTTTGTCCGTGCGGGGCCGCGCCTTAAGAAAGCGGTCGATCCCTTCGTAGTTAAGATCTGTCAGCGGATAGAGTTCCTGGGTCTGCTCTCCCTCCAGGTACTCCGCCAGCATCGCAGGGGTGGGATAGCGGTAAATGTCGTTGTATTCCGGCGCCTTTCCGCCGCCGCCCTGTTCAATGGAGAGCATAAGTTCCATCGCGCCCAGCGAATCGCCGCCCAGCTCGAAGAAATCGTCGTCCACGCCCACGCGGTCGATGCCAAGTACTTCCGCCATTCCATTGCAGATCAGGGTCTCCAGCGCGCCGGAGGGGGCGCGGTATGCTTTGCGGAAGTCCACGTCCTCTTTTTCCAGAGCCTTGTAGTCGGTCTTTCCGCCCGCCGTCTGCGGCATGGCGTCCAGCCGCTTGAAGATATCGGGTACCATATAGGCGGTGAGCGTTCCGGAAATGTGCTCCTTCAGTTCGCCGGAAAGCTCCCTGTCCGCCGTGTAGAACGCGGCAAGGTGTTCGCTGTGTTTGCTCTTCTTGACGAGGCACGCCGCCTGCGTCACGCCGGGGAAGGAGAGCATGGCGTTCTCAATCTCGGGAAGTTCGATCCGAAGGCCCCGAAGCTTGACCTGCCGGTCGCTCCGGCCGATGTAGACGAGCCTTCCGTCGGGAAGGAGCCGGCCGAGGTCTCCCGTGCGGTACACGTTCTTCCCATGCCGCTCAGTGAAGCGTTTCTCCGTCTCCTCCGGCCGCTTGAAATAGCCGCGTCCGAGTCCTGCCCCGTAGATACAGATCTCGCCGGCCGCCCCGTAGGGCAGTATGCGGCCGCTCTCGCCAAGGATGAGGATTCCGGTATTGGCGATGGGCCTGCCGATGGACAGGATATCACCGCTCTCGGTGATCGTGGCTCCGATCGTAACCTCTGTGGGCCCGTAACCGTTGAAAACATGTATTCCAAGCTCACTGAGAGAGGTTACAAGCGCCTGCGGAAGGACTTCTCCCGCCGAGAGAACAGCCTTCACGCCCTCCGCCGCATTGAGAAACTGCGGGTTTCTCAGATAGCTGGCCAGCCGTGAGGGCGTACAGTGCAGCGCGTCCGCCCTGTGGGCGAGGATGCATGCCGCCAGCCGTTCCGGGTTCAGCATTCCCTCCTCGTCCGCCAGTTCCACGAATTTCCCGTTGAAGAGGGCGGTAAAAAATTCGAACAGCGAAATATCGAAGCATACCGAGCCGATAGCCGTCAGGCCCTTGCAGTGTTTCGTAAAATATCGGTTAAATGGGTTGTTTTCCGGCTTTACGATATTCGCGATGCCCCGGTGCGTGAGCATGACTCCCTTGGGCCGGCCCGTCGTGCCCGACGTATAGATAAGATAGGCCAGGGCGTCCTGCTTAATGACAGGAAGCGGGGAAACTCCGCCCATAAGGAGCTCGTCGATGTCCGCGCCGGAGCCGGTGTCCTTCGATGTGACAAGAAGCGCCGCTTCGCTGTTTTCCAGGATGTAGCGGATCCTGTCTTCGGGATAGGCGGGATCCACGGGGATGAACGCCGCGCCCGACTTGGAGATCCCGAACAGCGCGGGAAGGAGGCGGATGTCTCTCTTGAGCATGAAGGCTACCCGGTCTCCGGTCTTCACACCCCGGTCGATGAGCGCGCGGGCAATGTTGTCCGACTGCTCGTCAAGCTCCCTGAAGGTTAGCTTTTTGTCTCCCGCGTAGACGGCGGGAGCGTCGGGACATGCGGCCGCCGCGCTTCTCAGCAGAGAGGGGATCGTCTCGTCCTGACCGAAGGGCATTTCCTCTCCGCGTATCTGTTCCAGACGGGAAAGTTCCTCCGCGCCCAGCGTGCGGATTTCCTCAAGCGGCATGTCCTTCACGCCGTCTTCCAGGATACGCCGCATAGCGTCGGCGAAGAAGCGGGCGGATTCTTCATCGTAAATTCCCGCGCGGCCGTCGAGCGTACATTCGCCGCCCGCGAACAGGTTCCAGACGAGGTGGTTCTTAAGCGCGCCAGCGACGGAGAGGGAAAGCGTGCAGTCCGTCTCCGTCCGCAGTTTGAAATCGTAGTAATTGAATCCGTATTCGGAAAATGCGCCCTTGACGTTCGACGCGCGGGCGATGGAAGAAAAGCCCGCGCCCTTGTGGAGGGACGCTTCTTTGGCCGTCTCCTGCGTCCGTCTGCACAGATCGGAAAAACGTTCGCATCCTTCAAGCCGGATGCGGACGGGCACGACCAGGGTGTAGCAGCCCAGCGTCTCCGCTGTCGCCGCGTTCCGGTTAAGGCGAGACATCAGGACAGTCGCTTCGCCGGAATCCGTGGCCCGCGCCAGATAAAGCGCCTGCGCCGCCAGATAGACATAGGGCACGTGGACGCCGATCCTGGCCGCGAAGCGCGCCGCGTCGTCCGCAAGCGTACCGAAACGGAAGGGAAACGTCAGCTTCCCAAAGCCCGCCGGTTCTCCGGAAAAGACGGAGGTACCGTCTGAAAAATCCGAAAAGACCTGCGCCCAGTAGTCATCCTGCTCCTGTGCCGGCTCCTCCCCCGGCGTGAAGAAGCGGGAGTCGCGGAGCGCTTTTCCCTCCAGCGCGTCCAGGACACGCTGGGCAAAGAGGCACATTCCTCTGCCGTCCATGATGATGTGATGGAAGCGGGCGTAGAGCAGGACATGCCCGTCTGTGGGGATCACTTCGACTTCATAGAGCATTCGAGAGGGATCCATTCGTTCGGTATCGCGGCGGTCTGTGTACGCCTTCGCTTCGCTATGGGACATAGGCGGCAGTACGACGGAATCGCAGGGTTCGCATGCCACGAATCCGTCGCCGTGAAGGGATACATTAAAAATATCTGCCGAGGAGATTACCCGGTCGGCGGCGGCCTTAACCTCTGCGGCGTCGTGCCCTCCGATCATCAGCTTCACGGAGATGACGCTGAAAGCGGCCTCCTGGGAAATGCTTTCGCCAAGCAGGATCTCCCGCTGCGCGGCCGTCAGCCCATATGTATGTTCTTTGTTCATTCTGTTCATATTCATAGGTCATTCAATGGTGAGGATCTCAGAAAAGCCCGTAATATCGAACACTTCGGAGACGGTCTCGTTGACGTTTCGGATGGTCATGCTGCCCTGCCTGTTCATCGTCTTCTGCGCGGCGAGGAGTATGCGGAGTCCCGCGGAAGAGATGTATTCCAGTCCCGCGAAGTCGAATGTCAGATCGGTGACGCCGTCGATGCTGCGTTTAAGCTCCGTCTCCAGCTGGGGCGCGGTGTTGGTGTCCAGACGTCCGGTCAGCGCGAACGTAAGCTGAGTTCCCTGCTGCATTTTGTTGATGGTCATTATAGTTACCTCCCAAAATAATTGATTCACGCGGGAGCCGCGTGTGAGAAAATACTTGTAAGCTGCGTTTTGTTGGTCTGTATGATTGATAAATGAAATTTGCTTAGTAAGAACTCTTTCACCCAAAATCAAAACACTTGCCTATTATAGCACATACCGGCGTTTTTTTCGATAGAATATCGTCAACTTTTTTGTTTTGTTTGATAACGGTATTGAACCAGAAGTGATTCAGGATTATAATATTTTTGGATCCGGAACGGATGTGATGGCTGCAGCCAGAATCACTTTTGATATAAGCAGGCGGAAGCGGTTTGTTTCGCGAACGCATGGAATGATAAATAAAAGGAGCAAAGAAAACGATGTCGGAAACCATTACAAAAGAACAGAGCGTATTGGATTACTATATTCTGTGCAATCGCCTGAAAAATGTGATTCGCACCGGCTGGAAGGACTGGAAGGTACAGCGGGAACGGATCGAGAGCGTGGCGGAGCATGTATTCGGCGTTCAGATGCTGGCTCTGGCCATGAAGTCGGAATATCAGTATGAGATTGACATTATGAAAGTGATCTTCATGCTGGCGGTCCATGAGATCGGAGAGACGGTGATCGGGGATCTGACCCGGTTCCAGATCGGCGCGGATGAGAAGGAGAAGATGGAGCATGAGGCGGTGCATCGGATTCTTGGCGGACTGTTGGACGGGGAGCAGATCGAGGCTCTTTTTCTGGAATTCGACGCCCATGAGACGCCGGAGGCGCTTTTCGCCTACCAGTGCGATAAGCTGGAATGTGATCTTCAGTGCCGCCTTTATGACGAGGAAGGCTGCGTCGATCTGAACCATCAGGAAGGCAACGCTACCATGGACGATCCGCAGGTGAAGGAGCTTCTGACCTCCGGAGCGTCCTGGTCGGAGATGTGGCTTACGTTCAGCCAGAGAAATTATCCGTATGACGAGCATTTCCGGGCGGTGTCGGACTATGCCATGAGCAGGAAGCTTCTGTCAGGTTCCGAATAACGGCATTCAGACGGATCGTTCCTTCGCGGCGTATTCGCCCGCGGCTCTTTGCCGATCGGGGCGCTGGAATAAAAATGACAGATTACAAAAAGGGATCCGGACAAACATGACGCATATCCGAATCCCTTTGCTTTACGTCAGTATGCGGAAAGGGTGCCTGCGCGCTTCCCGTATTTACCATCGAAAACGGTCAGATCAGGATATATTTCAGCACAAAGAACACCGCCAGCACATACATCAGCGCGCTGATCTTCTTCTCCTTTGCCCTGCCGCACACCAGGTTGATCACCACATAGGAGATCACGCCCAGGGAGATGCCTTCGGAGATGCTGTACATAAACGGCATCGCGATGATGCAGATGTAGCAGGGGATCGTCTCCGAGTAGTCCTTGAAATCGATCTTCGTGATCGAGGTCATCATCAGGAAGCCGACCACCACCAGGGCCGGGGCCGTGGCGAAGGACGGGATCGCCAGAAAGATCGGCGAGAGGAACAGGGACAGTCCGAAGAGGATCGCCGCGACTACTGCGGTCAGACCGGTGCGTCCGCCTTCAGCGACGCCGGAGGCGCTCTCCACGAATGTCGTGGTGGTGGAGGTCCCGAACACGGCGCCGATGGAGGTGCCCAGGGCGTCGGACAGAAGCGCGCCGCGGATATTCGGGAGCTTTCCGTCCTTATCCAGCATGTCTGCCTTGGAGGCGACGCCGATCAGCGTCCCCAGCGTATCGAACATATCCACGAACAGGAACGCGAACAGGACGACCAGGAAGTCCAGGGACAGGATCCGGGAGAAATCCATTTTCATAAAGGTGGGCATCATGCTGCGGATGCCGAAGCCGCCGGAGAAATCCGGGAACATGCTGTAGAAACCGGCCGTCGCGTCGGGACGGTAAAGTCCGACCAGCTGGCAGATCATGCCCAGCACCCAGGTGCCAAGGATCCCCCAGAGGATGCTGCCCTTTACATTTTTCACGACCAGGATGCCGGTGATCAGGATTCCGATGATCGCCAGAAGCACGGTGATGCCTTCCGTCGTGAAGACGCCGTTTTTCACGGAGCCGCTGAAGGAATACAGGGTCACCAGCGTGGAGCTGTCGACGACGATTTTGGCGTTCTGCAGACCGATGAAGGCGATGAACAGACCGATGCCGACAGACACCGCGTGCTTTAAGTTCATGGGGATCGAATTGAAAATGGCCTCGCGCACGTTGGTCAGCGACAGTACGATGAAGACGATGCCTTCCACGAAGACCGCGGCCAGGGCCATCTGCCAGGTATAGCCCATGCCCATGACGACGGTATAGGTGAAGTACGCGTTTAGTCCCATGCCGGGCGCCAACACGAACGGATAGTTGGCCAGAGCGGCCATCAGAAGCGTAGCGACCATGGCGGCCAGCGCCGTGGCGGTAAATACGGCCCCGCTGTCCATGCCGGCTTCCGACAGGATGCTGGGGTTCACGGCCAGGATGTATGCCATGGTCATGAATGTGGTAATGCCGGCCATGATCTCCGTTTTGACATCCGTGTGCCGGTCGCTTAAGTGAAACACTTTTTCGAGAAATCCTTCATTCCCTTTCATTTCTTGTTCCTCCTGCCATTTGAGGGTTCCTGTTCCATGGGAAATGTCTTTGCGGACAAAGGCATTCTGCACGAAGCATGATAGTTTATCGTAACGCAGACATTTTATCATACTTTTTGGCGAAGAACAATCGAAAAGCATATATTTTCTGACATTTCTGATGAAAAGTCATGCGCGGCAGATTCTCATGCGTGATGCGCGGCAGATTCTCATGCGGAAAGCGTTGAAATGCGGAAGAAAAACATTTATAATGAAAGACTGAAAAAGAACTATCGTGAGAAAGGCGGGTGCGGCCCGATGGACCGTGATGTGATGCAGGAAAAGAAAGACGCCCTCGCGGCGATCGACGAAAAACGGGATGTGATCTGCGGCGTGGCGGACCGGATCTGGGAATACGCGGAGCTGTCGCTTAAGGAGGAAAAATCGGCGGCGCTTTACTGCCGGGTGCTTGAGAAAGAGGGTTTCCGCGTGGAAAAAGGGATCTGCGGGATCCCCACGGCGTTTGCGGCCAGCTTCGGGAGCGGCAGGCCCCTGATCGGGATCCTGGCGGAGTATGACGCGCTCTCCGGACTTTCCCAGAAAGCCGGAAGTACGGCCCGGGAGGAGATCATTCCCGGCGGAAACGGCCACGGCTGCGGGCACAATCTTCTGGGGGCCGGGGCGATGGCTGCGGCGATCGGCGTAAAGGCGTTTCTGGAGACCTCGGGATGCGCGGGGACGGTTACGCTTTACGGCTGTCCGGGTGAGGAAGGCGGCGCGGCCAAGGCGTTCATGGCCCGGGACGGTCTGTGGAAGGAGCTGGATGCGGCGCTGACCTGGCATCCGGAGGACGTGAACGAGGTGGCTACCGGCTCATCCAACGCCTGCATCCAGGTGCAGTACAAGTTTCAGGGCGTCGCGTCTCATGCGGCCGGCGCGCCGGAGAAGGGGCGCAGCGCCCTCGACGCGGTGGAGCTTATGAATATCGGCGTTCAGTTCCTGCGGGAGCACATGAGCGACAGGGCGCGGATCCATTACGCCATTACCGACGCCGGCGGCGTCAGCGCCAATGTGGTGCAGCCGCGGGCCAGCGTACTCTATATGGTGCGTTCCAACCATGTAGCCGAGGCGGTGGAGCTTCAGGCGCGGGTGGATCGGATCGCCCAGGGAGCGGCGCTGATGACGGACACTACATTTGAGCGCAAATTCATCGACGGCGTGGCGGATACAGTCAGTAATTTCGCACTGGAGCGGGTGCTCTATGACAATTTTACCGAGACCGGCGTTCCGTCTTATACGGAGGAGGAGAATGCGTTCGCGGACGAGCTGGCGAAGACCTATCCGGGAAACGGCGGCGTGCCGGGGGTGGCGGCGGAAAATGACGCCGCGCTGCGCCGGCAGGTGGCCCGGATGCGTGAGGAGACAGGACACGCGATGAACGCGTTCCTGGCGCCGCTGTATCAGGGGGACGCCTTTAAGGCCGGGTCCACGGATGTGGGAGATGTCAGCTGGCTGACGCCGACGGCCCAGATCCATGTGGCGGCCTGGCCCAACGGCTGCCCGGGGCACAGCTGGCAGAACGTGTCCTGCGGCCGGACGGAGATCGGGCATAAGGCGGCGCTCTGCGCGGGCAGGGTGATCGCGGGCGCGGCCATTGATCTGTTTACGGAGCCGGAGCTTCTTAGAGAGGCGCGGGAGGAATTTGAGCGGCGGACAGCGGACGGCTTCGTCTGTCCAATTCCGGCGGACGCGGTGCCGGTGGTACCGGACTGAATCCTGCTGCGGCATAAAAAGCAGGTTACATATTGACAAGAAAGGCTTAAAAATATTGGATTCTCAGAATCGAAAACAGGATGCAGAAGAAGTAGGTTACAGGTTGTAACGATGCATGTGGGGATGATGGGAGTGAATGACAATTAAGAAGATCCTGGTGCGCGCGGCATCTTAAGATGATCCCAGTGCGCATGCAGGCGCCTTAAGATGATCCCAGTGCGCGCGCAGGCGCCGATGATGAAGATGGCCGGCGAGTGATCAGCAGCAGCACTGGGCGGCGTGGGATGGCGCAGATATCCGGCGAGTGATCTGTGAAATAAAATATAAAATGTACTTGCATTTTCTCACATAAGGTATATAATGGTCATATGAACAATTATTCATATGTTAATTCCGGGGACGGTCAAGCCTGCATTTTTCTCCCGGAAGGGACATGGAAATGCGAATATCATATGCGAGGAGGATATGCCTTATGAAGAAGAAATTCAAAGTGGAAGTGGATTGCGCCAACTGCGCGGCAAAGATGGAAGACGCGGTGAATAAGATCGAGGGCGTGAAGGAAGCGACGATCAGCTTTATGACCCAGCGGCTGATCATCGAGGCGGACGACGCCAGATTCGACGAGATCGTGAAGGAAGCGGTGAAGGCCTGCAAGCGGGTGGAGCCGGACTGCGAGATCTACGTGTAGAGCTTGTACTGCAGAGAAGCTTTGGCACGGATGTCCTTGCGACTCCGGCAAGGACAGAGATGACACGGGGCGTTTCGTTTCTTCGCAGCGATTCCGGATGCATGCGTCTTGAGGCGGGCCCATCTGCGTACGGTCATTACTGAAAACGCAGGGCATCGGCAAAACAGCAGCGGAACGCTGGCAGCGCCCAGAAACACAGGTCAGAGGACACGGAGGGACAGAGGATGAAGACAGTGATCATAGGCATCGCGGGCGGTACCGGTTCGGGCAAGTCCACCTTTACCAACCGGCTGAAAGCGGAGTTTGGGGACGACGTGGCAGTTCTGTACCACGACAATTACTACCGGGCTCAGGACGACATTCCCTTTGAGGAACGGAAGAAACAGAATTACGACCATCCCAGCGCTTTTGAGACGGAGCTGCTTCTGGAGCAGCTTCAGGATCTGAAGGACGGGAAAGCGGTTCGGTGCCCGGTCTATGATTATTCGCTTCATACCCGGTCGAAGGAGACAGTGTTCGTGGAGCCGAAGCGGGTGATCCTTCTGGAGGGCATTCTGGTGCTGGCGGACGAACGTCTGCGGCGGCTTCTGGACGTGAAGGTCTTCGTGGAAGCCGACGCCGACGAGCGCATCCTGCGCCGCGTGATCCGCGACGTGAAGGAGCGGGGCCGCGACATCGAAGGCGTGGTGGAGCAGTACCTGACTACCGTAAAGCCTATGCATTATCTCTACGTGCAGCCTACCAGCGCCCTGGCCGACGTGGTGATCAACAGCGGGAAGAATAAGGTGGCGTTTGAGGTGATGAGCAACTACATCCGGGATATACTGGAGAGGGCGGAGTAGGGAAAGACCTGAAGAAATAATAAAAAAATCTTGAATTGTGTTCTGAGATATGTTATATTTGAATCACAGAGGGAAAGCTAGAGACACACGGCCTACCCCCAACAATTTATAGCGTTATGGCCCTAATGGGTCCGCCGTCACTATTGGTGGTAGTGGCGGCTATTTCTTTCCCCTGAAGATCTGATAACACAGACTTGCAAGGGCTACAATGAATATACTAAACTGAATCAAATCAGAATATGTAATCATTGGCACGCCCCCCTTTCTTTCGTCCGGAGGGTTAGCCCCTCCGAAAAATGGAGGGTAGGCCGCCTTTATGCGCTCTGGTTTCCCATGTATCCGATTATATCATATCGTTTCCCGATTGTATATAGCACGATCCGCCTTTTGTAGCTTTCGTATCATTCCATCATATCCAGCGCTCGGATAAAATCCTCTACCCCGGCTTCCGTCGTCGCCCAGGAGGTGACCAGACGGACGCTTTTGTGCTTTTCGTCGATCCGCTTATCCGGCATGAACAGGAAATCTCTGCCGAGCTTCTTGATCCTTTCATCGGTGAAAATGGGAAACAGCTGGTTAGTCTGCGGCGGGTAGGCGAATTCGTACCCGCGCTCCGTCAGGGCATCGCGGAGCCTGGCGGCCATCGCGTTGGCGTGGGCGGCCAGGTCATAGAAAAGGCGGTCGCGGAACAGTTCCTCAAACTGGATTCCCAGGAGCCATCCCTTCGCCAGCATCGCACCCCGCTGCTTGATCAGGTAACGGAAATCCGATTTTAACGCATCATTTACAATGACAAGCGCTTCGCCGAACAATGCGCCGTTCTTCGTGCCGCCGATATAGAAAACGTCGGTCAGCGCGGCAATGTCCGCCATCGTGAGGTCATTGGCCGGGCTGGTCAGAGCGGCCCCGAGGCGCGCGCCGTCCAGGAACAGCCAGAGGCCGTTCTGCCGGCAGCAATGGGAGAGCGCTTCCAGTTCTGCTTTCGTGTACAGAGTGCCGATCTCCGTGGAGTCGGAGATGTAGACCATCTTCGGCTGGACCATGTGCTCGTCGGTGTGGGTGTTAAGAACCTCCCGGATCAGCGCGGGCGTCAGCTTGCCGTCGGCGGCGGGCCGCGTCAGCACCTTATGACCGGATGCTTCCACGGCGCCGGTCTCGTGGACATTGATATGCCCGGTGGCTGCCGCAAGGACAGCCTGATAGGGGCGCAGCGCCGCGGCGATCACGGCAGAATTGGTCTGGGTACCGCCTACGAGGATATGGACTTCGGCATCGGGACAGCCGGCCTCGGCGCGGATCAATTCAGCGGCATGGGCCGTGTGGCAGTCCTGGCTGTAGCCGTTATTCTGTTCTAAGTTGGTTTCTGCAAGAGCCTGCAGGATACGGGGATGTGCGCCTTCGCTATAGTCGTTATTGAAGCTGTACATGGTTCTTGAACCTCCTGATTTTTTTCAATCCAATTCTTCCAGTCAGAATCATCGTAATATTAGAATTATCATAATAAATGCGGGGATTTTTTGCAATGCTTTTCACTATTTTTCACATTGGCTGGATGTATGCCGTTCCCGGTACTGCCAGAGCGATAGTTTATTCTGCGGACAAATAGTTTTATACAGCTTTCTCCATTCATGACAAAATGTGTTCTGAATTGTCTGGCTGCATGACCGGCTTTGGGTGCCTGCAGCAAATGAAAAAGAAAGACTGTCGGATCCAGAAGAAATGATTGTGCACTCATCGTATCCTGTGGTAAACTGTTTTACAGACAAAGGATTCTTTTCACAGGAGGCGGGCAGATATGAAGGGGTTTACTCACAGCGGTACATTTCACGCGGACGATGTGTTCTCAACAGCGCTTCTGCGGCTGATTTATCCGGATTTTGAGGTTACAAGAGGTTATAGTGTGCCGGACGGTTTCGACGGCATTGTCTACGACATCGGCATGGGCGAGTTCGACCATCACCAGGCGGGGGTCCGGAAGCGTCCGGACGGACGATCCTATGCGGCGTTTGGCCTTCTGTGGGAGAAATACGGTCCCCAGCTGGTCGGGGAGAAGGAAGCGAAGGAGTTCGACGAGCATTTCGTCGCGGCGCTGGACGACGCGGACAACGGCGGGACGCCGTGCGTTCTGTCGGCAGCGGTATCCTGGTTCAATCCGGAATGGGACAGCGCGGATTCGCCGGATGAGCGGTTCGCCCAGGCGGTGGATTTCGCGGAAGGAATCCTGCGGCGCTATCTGTCCCAGATGAAGGCGCAGGAGCGGGCTGAGGTGATCGTACGGAAGGCTCTTGAGGAGAGCGACGATCATGTGGTGGTACTGCCTAAGTTCGTACCGTGGCAGTCGGTGCTGGTGGACACGGACAAGACGTACTGCGTGTTCCCGGATGGCCGCGGCGGCTGGGGCGGACAGGGCGTGCCGGTGGCGCCCCAGTCATTTAAGACGAAGATCCCGTTCCCGGAGGAGTGGGCCGGGGCGGATATCGAGACGCTGCATAAGATTGATCCGAATTTGAATTTCTGCCATAAGGCCAGGTTCTACTTAAGCGCGTCGGACGCGGAGACGGCGGCGCGGATGTGCCGGCTGTCGGAAGAGATCTATCGGTGCGGGAAGAAAAAAGATGGGGCATGTACATGAAGAGAAGATAGGGTTATGTCCATTGGAGATAACAGGTAATATTCCGCAATAATATGCTTCACTAGGGAGCCGTTGGGGCGTTATGCCAGCCGCCAGATGAAAGAAAGGAGGCTGGTGCTATGGTTACATATGGAGATCTCTTTTCATTTGTGATTATGCTTTGCGCCGTTGCTACTCTTGTTATATATGCAGCACGCAAAAAGTAGCGCCCTCGCTCTGGTAAGGTAAAGCGCTACTTTGCTCTAACCATTCCGGCGGCCAGGTATGCGCTGGCCAGCGGCTCTCTTGTCAAACATATTATACGATATATCTGGAATGTGTGCAATACATTTTTCTGAATAAACTGGAAAAATTTACTGGCAATATTCGCTCAATATTTTTCTGAACAAGTCAGAAAAATTCTATTCCCTGCACTCCAGCACATCTTTATAGAACTGATTCAGCTCCTCCTCACTGTCGCAGAGCACCAGATACATCTGGTTGCCCATGGCGCCGGAGAGGGCGTCGGGGATGCGGTCCACCATCTTCATCTTCGCGCCGTATTTGGCCATGATGTCTTCGTGGCTCATGACGAAGTTCTTGCCGTCGCGGCGGCCGGCGAAGGCGCAGAAGGCGTGCTTGCCCACCGGCATCGTGGAGCGGTCGAAGGCGATCATGTCGGCCCAGATCTTATAAACGTTGGTGGAGTGGGCGAAATTGATCATGTCCGGCGTGAAGCCGCCGCAGGGGCGCATGTTGACCTCCAGAGCCATGATGTCGCCCTTTTTGCCCAGTCCCTTCTGATCCTGCTGCAGACGGAAGAACTCAAAATGCACGAAGCGGCTCTTAACGCCGAAGCTCTTGACCGTGGCGCGGCCGGCGGCGCGGGTGTCGTCGGGCAGATCCTTGACGATGTAGTAGACGGAGTTGTCCGCGTTGTTCACGATGTCCATGATGGAGACGGGGGACACATTGCCGGTCTCGAACATGGGCTCGCCGTTGGAATCTATGATGGCGTCGTAGGAGTTGACCGCGCCGTAGACGAATTCCTCCATGATATAGGGGACGCCGGGGATCTTCGTGTCGAAGAATTTCTGCAGCTCCTCATCGTTTGAGATCTTGTGGGTGTCGGAGGCGCCGACGCCGTTGTCCGGCTTGGCGACGACCGGATAGCCCACCTTTTTGATGAAGGACTTGCAGCCCGCATAGTCGTCCACCAGATGGTAGCGGGCGGTGACAATACCGGCCTTCTTATAGTATTCCTTCATCTTGGATTTGTATTTGATGCGGGAGATATCGGATGCCTGGAACCCGCTCTGGATGTTGAAATCCGTGCGGAACCGGGCGTCGCGCTCCAGCCAGTACTCGTTGTTGGACTCCAGCCAGTCGATCCGGCCGTATTTGAAGATGAAAAATGCGATGGCGCGGTAGACTTCATCGTCGTTCTCCAGGCTGGACACCTTGTAATACTCGTTCAGGCTGTTCTTTAAGTCGCCGGTCAGTTCGTCGTAGGGGGCGTCGCCGATGCCTAAGACGTTCATGCCGTTATTCTTCAGCTCCCGGCAGAACTGCCAGTAGTTGGTGGGGAAATTCGGCGAGATAAATACTACATTTTTCATTTTTTCATATCCTCCTCGTAATGGTTTGCTGTTTTATCTGAAATGCAGATGAACCGGCGGGTTCACGGCTGTATATGTGACGCCGGTTTTTATCTGCATCGGTTCAACGTATTGAACCAAAATGGAGAATCTCCATCCGATGAAACGGCGTGGAGATTTCGTATTAATCTTTCCTCTGCAATGTACTGTAGCTACAATGCGTTTTCGTGTCAACTCATGTCTTTCAGACATGGTTCCTTGTCACAATTAACCCATATCCAGCAGATACGGCGCGAAATACACGACCTGCTTATACCACCAGTCCCAGTCATGGGCGCAGTCGTAGCCCCAGTAATCGACCCAGGCGTAGATTTCCTTCCAGTCCAGGATGCCGTGAAGCTGCCGGGTGGAATCGGGCATCTCCCACGGACCCTGACCTACACAGATCACCGCTTTGTGCTTATTGTACTTGGCGATGTAGGGATGGTCGGTGGGCATATTGGCCAGGTAATGGACCGGTGAATTCAGATAGACCAGGTCATCCATATAGGCGCCGAAGCCGTATTCCGCCGTATAGATGCCGGACAACGCCAACAGACGGTCGAAGACGTCCGGCCACCGGAAATAGAAGTTCACCGCGTGGGTGGCCCCCAGGCTGCTGCCGAATACCATGACGCCGGGCAGTTCATCCCAGCCGTTGCGTTCCATCGCCATGTAGCGGATCTTCTGGGCCGCTTCGCCGACCACGTATTGGTTCCAGGCCTCGTGGCGCTCGATGCGACGGCGGGGATCGCCGTAGGTGTCGGACCAGGTCTCCTGGTCCATCGTGTCGACGGAGAGCACCATTAGCTTGCCGCTTTCGATCCAGGGTCCCCAGGTGCCAGCCATGTGGAAATTCTCGAAATCATAGAACCGTCCGTTCTGGCAGGGAATATAGATCATGGGGCGGCCGGCGTGGCCGTAGACCTTGCATTCCATATCGCGGCCCAGGGCCGGGCTGTATTCCTTGAAATACTGTGTCTCCATAAATGTCTCCTTCCTGCGCCGGATGGCGGCGCGGCATTTGATTATGGCTTGATGCTGCCGATCCGTGTTTTATAATGATTCCTCGCGAATGTGAAGCCGCCTTCCTGTGGGACAGGGCCGCAGTGCATCGGTTCGCTGCAAAAGGATGTTACGCTTTAACGAACCGTTCCAGCCTGAATCCGCTTCATAGATCGTATAATAATGTCTCCATAAAGAACGGAATCTGCTTCTCCCAGCTGGCCTCGCTGTGATCGCCGCCCGGCACGATGCGCGTCGAGAGCCAGATCCCGCGGTCCAGAAGCATCCCGGAAACCTTCTTAAACTGCTTCTCCATGCCGATGTGGTTCTTCATTTCCTCGGAGCCGTAGTCCATGTAAACGACGGTGCCGGGCCGAATGTCGGTTCGCCTGATCATGTGCTCGATCCCTGCGGGATTCGTCCAGAGAGAAGGCGAGAGCGCCGCTGCCCTGGAGAAATACCGGTTATAGGCGGTCACTGCGTAGAGGCTCATGAGTCCGCCCATGGAACTGCCTGCGATGAAGGTGTGCTTCCGGTCGGGAAGCGTGCGGTAGTTCCGGTCGATGTAGGCCTTGAAGGAGCGGATCATCCACCGCATGGTGGCGCGTCCGCGTCCGGTGATATTGCCGAAGTGGACGTCCCTGAAAGAGAACGGCGAATACTCGCTGAGCCGCCCGTTGTCCGGATGGTGGTTGCATTCCACGGCTGCGATGATCAGCTCCGTCTCCGAGAATTCCATGTATTCCGTCATGCCCCAGGACTTGCCGTAGGTAGCGTCCTCGTCGAAGAAGACATTGTGTCCGTCGAACATGTAGAGAACCGGGTAGCGCCGGTCCGGCTCGTGCAGGTAGGACTCCGGCAGATAAATGTAAGCGCGCCGCGGCTCATCGCCGGTCAGATCCGGAATCGTGACATCCCAAACTTCAACCATGATTGCTTTCCCCCAGTGGTGGAATCGTTTGATTTTACGTGGATAATATACCATAGAGGGCGGAAAATAGCAAGGATATTCTTCCAGACGCGTCCGGTGGTGCCGGTGTATCTTGACTTCTCGGCGTTCTCAGGTTGCTCTCTGGTTTGAGGGTTGAAAAAGGAAAGGAGAAAATATAACTTGACTTTTAAAAAGAAAAGGGTTTAGCATAGTATAGTAGGAAAACTTAGCAGAATTCCATAGCAACACAATAAAGACCCGGGGAAGGCGATCCCTGGGTCTTCTTTTAGGCTAGCTGTCCGGATCATGTCGATCTAGCCGTTTGCATATGTAGTAGGAAGCTACACCTGCTGTGATCGACAGGAAAAAACTAAGCAGATAATCCATAGCACCACCTCCTCCCTGCTGTGGGAGTTGGCGAACAGCAAAGATATTTCCACAAAAATGGACAGGATTCGCGGATTTGTTGTACTTTTGTTGTACCCGGCCGGTTATATTTTTTATAAAATGTCAGCTCGTTTACTGCCGGGATTCTCCGATACAGGAAGTTCGCTGGAGAAAGTCCGCCGCAGGAAGTGTGCTGCAGGAAATCTGTTACGGAAGCCGGCCTGGTATATCCGGGCTAAGGCCGAAACCATTTGAAGAAAAGGAGACGAAACCGTATGCCGCGCATAAACATGAACGATAACGTAGACAGAATGTTTTTGGATTATCTTGATCGATTGGATGCCGCTGACGAAACTTACAGGGAATGGACGCAGGTCAGAAGCGGAGATCTGTCTGACGCTGAGAGGAACGCGATACTTTGGGGACGGGCGGAACCGATGCTTCAGCTTGATTCGGGCGCTTACTATGTGATGGCTTCGCTTTACAGGATGACCCACGACGGGCCGGTGATGGAGTATTCTGACGCGTTCAAGGCCGTCGTCAGGAACTTCGCGGGAATCGCAGCGGATGCGGAGAGCGGCGAAGAGCGGCCGATGACGCCGGATGAAGCCCGGACAGCGAAGAAAAATCTGATTACCCAGTATCTCGATTTCCTTGTGAATACAAGGATCGACGACTTAGACGAACTGGTCGTGGGGGACGTGGAGCGGTTCTTTGTGATCAATCAGGCGTACCGGCATGTCGATGCCCTGCGGAGGGTTTACGGCGACATTTATCAGGAATGGCTCGGCAGCAATCCGGGGAAGGAAGAGCTTCTTTCCATGCGGATGCAGCAGGCGGAAGCGCTGGGGCAGCAGATGCAGATCTCGGTGGACGCGTATTACGCGGAGAGAGCCAGGAATAACGGCGGGTATGTAATGAACCGGTTCGAGCAGGATTTCTTCGGGGAGAACTATAACGGAGCGGATACGATTTCAGCGCTGACGGAGGAGCTCAGTACCCAGCTTGCACAGAAGCAGTCTGACCGGATCGCGGGAAGAACGGCTGCGGCCGGAGTGAATCTGCATTTGTCCCCGGCGTTTAGGGGGCTGGCGGATCTGACGGACGAGGAGATCACCCGGGTCAGTAATACGGAGAGAGATCTGGCCGAACAGATGGCGGAGAAGATCCTCGGGCTCATGACGCCGGAAGAAGTGGCGAATGGCGGTGTCCTGCAGAGCGGAGGAACCGGTCAGGTGATGGAGAAGGAGGATCTGATCTTCATCAACGGCCAGTCTTTAAGAGAGTATGCCAGGGAACACCTTCCGGCAAATCAGCGGACGGATGCCTGGATCAGCCAGTATTCCGGCGTGGTGCTGGCGCGGGCGATGCAGGAGGGAACCAACCGCATTTCCTGCGCGCAGGTGTCCAGAAACCGCGACGGCAGATACGATGTGACAATGCATCCGGTCAGGCTGGACCTGAAGGACTGCCAGCCGGAGATCGAGGATGATTTAAGCTACGGGTATATCCACCGGAAGTATTTTAACTGGGGACCGTTCAAATGCAAGACCCGCCAGGAAAAGGCGAACGCGGCGTATAACGATCCGAAGCTTCAGAGACTGGAGGAGGGACTTGCAGAGAGACTGAACGAGGGAATCAGCGCCGGGCGCGAGAACTGGCTGCTTCATTCCACTCTTGATAAGCTGGAAAAATGCTTTCGGGATACTGCCGCTTATGAGGAAACGGTCAGGAATACGCTGGGAACGGAGAACCAGGATTCGGATACGCGGGATCTGTACAGTCTTGCCAATGTGCTCTGGGCCGATACTCTGAAGCTTCCGGAGGACAGGCGGGACGAGGCCTTCACCACGCAGATGAAGGACATGGTGACGGCCTTCTATTCTCCGAATATGGAGGCACGGAAGGTCTATTTAGATAAAATGGCCGATTTCCTTGACAGCTTCGATCCCAGCCGGATCAATCGGAATGATCCGGAAGATATGTTCCGGCTGGGAACCTTTTGCCGCCTGTCGCAGGCGATGCAGGTGAAAGCGGAGCAGTACCCGGAATGGTTCTGCGGCAGATATCCGACGGAAGTGGACAGAGAACGTTATTATATGGGCATAATTAACGCGTCTGTCCAGGGCGCCTTCTGGGAGAAGAGAGGGAGAGAGATTGGCAGATCCACGCATTTCAGCGGCCTCTGGAACATGAGCGAGGATGGGATCGAATCGGTAAAGGATTTCTTCGGGCAGATCATGGATCCGAACCGCCCCCGGACGCTTTCCCTGAAGGTTCCTGAAGGCGCTGCGGCGTACATGAACGCGTCGTTAGAGGAACTGAGCACGGATTTCGACATCATGGATCCCATGTGCCATTTTATGGACGCGTTGGCCCTGGCTTCCTCGCCTTTGCCGGAGTCCCAGGCGATCATAGGAGGATACGTTAAGAATACGTTTTATGTGGATGGGGTATCGCTGGAGGATTACGCGAACCAGATCTCGCAGGGCCGCCGGCTGAATCATGAAAAGCTGCTCCTGCATCTTATGGCGGACGGCGGGCACCATATCGATATGGTCAGGCTCGCGCCGGGGGAAGATGGAAAATGGAATCTCCTGACGACGCCGGTCCGGCTGGATCTGAGCGCGTGCGAAGCGATAAGGGCGGACGGCATGAGCAATGCGGAGGAAGCAGACCTGCTGTTTAGGTCCGATCAGGACTGGGAGATGCGCACCTCCGTGATCCAGAATGGATTAAGAGAGAGTCTGACAAGAGGCGAGGAGCTTGAGAACACGAGAAGGCAGAACGAGGGCCTGCCGCCGTTTAGGATGACGGATTCGTATGTGAGAAGGGAGATTCCGCATTGGTGGACAGCGGGCGGCGTGCAGACCGGAGAGCGGCAGGCAGCGGCGCAGCAGGGAGCGGCACAGCAGGAATCGACGTCGCAGGGTCCCGCGCAGCAGGGATCAGCGGCACAGGGGCCCACGCAGCAGGAACCGACGTCGCAGGGTCCCACGCAGCAGGGATCAGCGCCGCAGGGTCCCGCGCAGCAGGATCCGGCGCAGCAGACCCAACCGCGGACCCGCCAGCGCAGCAATTCGACAAGGATCGATTTCAATACGCTTGTCAACAGAGATCAGGCGGTCGAAGATGGAAGGCCAAAGACCGGCCGGCCGCGCCGGAACAGTCTGACGCCGAAAGCGCCGACCCAGATAAATCCGCCGGCGAAGCAGTAGTGTAATGCAAAACATTCTTCGGCGGCCCCGCGGGGACTATGCCGGTACGCAAAGAGGGTGTCATTGGCACCCTTTTTGTTTCCATGTTATACCGAAACTTATATTATACCGAATTTCTGAAATTCCCATGATATTAAGCGGATTTGAGCAAAATATT
>CANQBX010000059.1 GCA_947589095.1 uncultured Lachnospiraceae bacterium | reverse complement strand
AGTCCTCCGGATTTTTTGACTATCATGGGCGAAGGTGCCGCTCAATCATCTATTTTTGATGATTTTGCGACACCCCCGCAGCTCAAATGTTTCTTTCCTTCACATCCAGCAATCAGTCATTCAAAATACACGTCACCCCGGATTCCGGCTGATCACCACAACAGCCCTTCCCGCGACCTCCGTCTTCAGGATGCAGAAGCAACTCCCGTCCGCCACCGGCTCGATCCGAAACGCACCGGGCAGGCTGCACTCCATTTTCTCCGGAACAAACGGACAGAATATCCTCGTCTCGCCTGTCGCCTCCGCCTGAAAAGTCATTTCAAAGCGGCAGGAGGCCTCGTCATAATGATACGCCTCAAGCGTCCCCGCGGTCTCTTGCGGATAGGCCCGGCACAGCGAGGAGAAGTTGGGGTCGCTTTCCATCCCGGGGCGGTACTCGCAGTACGCCGATCCCCATAGATTCTTCTCCAGGATGCCATTCATATGACGGATCAGATTATTCGTAAAGTCTGCCGACGGGAATGCGCCCCATTCGCCGACGATCGTCGGAAGCCCCAGACGGTCCTGCCCCCGCCGTTTTTCCTCGTAGAGCCGCTTCACATTTTCTTTGCTGAAGCTTTCATACCGGTCCGAGTCCACGACCGAATCATAGCCGTGCGGCGCGTAGATCTGATTTCCGTCGTCCAGCCGCCCGATGCCGGTCGGAATGTCGGTGCTGCAGTAAATATTTCCGCCCGTAACAACCGGCTTATCGCTTACACGGCGGATGGCAGCCTGCATGCGGCGGTAAAAATCCATCAGCGTCGTCCGGTCGAATTCCAGGAAGCGCCTGCCGACGATCTCCATAAATTCCGCCTGTTCTTCTGGAGAAACCGTTTCCGGCCTGTTCATATCGAAATCCGGGTTCTTCTCCATCATCTTCTGTGCGGCAAGTCCGAACGCCTCCCGTGCGATATGTCCCATAAACGGCTCATTCATAGGTTCAAAACCGATGACATTCGAACAGTCCGCAAATGTCTGCGCAATTCTCTCCCACATGGCGGAATAGTGATCCAGAAGCCCCACGCCATCCGCCGCCGGGGCGTTCGCCCAGAAATTATCCGCCGCCCGGATGATGGCCTCGCTCTCCAGATACGCGTTATACCACATCGTACAATGCTCCGGATGCGGCAGACCTTCATCCAGACAGGCCCAGTCCGGCGCGCCGTCGATATATTTCTGCGCGAACAGATCCTGATGCATGTCGAGGATGATGTAGATTCCATAATCCTCCGCCAGTTTCACGATCTCTTTCACCCTGCCCAGATAGGCCTCATCGTAAACCCCCGGCTGCGGCTCCACGCCGTCCCAGAAGATGCCGAAGCGCAGCAGATTAAAACCCATCTTCTTAAAGAACGGGAAGGCATCCTCAAACTTCGGGTAGAAATGCCCAAGCTTCGCCTCCCGGCACAGGACATTGACGCCATGCAGGAGGACTTCTCTGCCCGACTCATTGATAAACCTGGTCCCTTTTAGCAGTATTTTTTCCATGTCTTTCTCCTTATCCTGTCATCGTCACACGTCTCTCCGGTCACAGCACGATATGCAGCCGTCTTTCTTCGATAACCCTGTATCCTGTAACCTTGCAAGACTTACTGACACTGCGCATTCAACGCGTTTACGATCATCTCATAGAGCGGTCTGGCCTCCGGCGCTACCGCGCACATTTCCGCCATCGTCATCTGATACGCAAACTGAATCATCGGACCGTCCAGCGCACCGGGCGCGTACCGGTTAAACAGCTCCACCGCCAGCGGCTCCGCCACGATCTGCTGCAGTGTGGAATCCATGGAATACCGCGCTTTTTCAAGGCTGGTCCGGGTCGCATACGCATAGTGGTATGTGCCGGAACCCACCGTGATCACGCCATCCTTTTCCGGCAGGAGAATTTCCGCCGAAGTATTGGCCGGAACCGTCACATCCACCGTGATCTGATGGTCCTCACATTTCCACGCCGCCCGGATCGTTCCGTAAACGCTCTCATAGACCGCTTCCGCATGGGTAATCCCCTTCACGAACATAGGCTTTACCCGAAATCTCTTATACCCGGGTTCCAAAAGCGTAAGTCCGGCTACCTTCTTCACCATCCACTCGCCGATGGAACCGTAGGCGTAATGGTTCAGCGAATTCATCCCCGACACGTCGAAGCTTCCGTCCGGCATGATGGAATTCCACCGCTCCCAGATCGTCGTCGCGCCCATTTTCACCGCGTACAGCCAGGAAGGATAATCCTCCTGCAGGAAAATAGTTCCCGCCAGATCATGACGGCCGCAGTCCGACAGCGCCAGGCAGAGATAGGGCGTCCCCACAAAGCCCGTCGCCAGATGGTTCTTGTGGTTCTCGATATTGTTCACCAGCGAACCGAGGATCCGCTCCCGGT
Source organism: uncultured Lachnospiraceae bacterium (assembly GCA_947589095.1). Taxonomy (GTDB): domain Bacteria; phylum Bacillota; class Clostridia; order Lachnospirales; family Lachnospiraceae; genus UBA3402. The sequence continues at coordinate 22,674 of CANQBX010000059.1, read as the reverse complement.
ACTCCTCCTTCGCCAGATGGAAATGCAGCGCCAGCACACAACCGGTCTGCGTCTCACTGACCAGGCGCCCGGTCCGCGTGATATACTCGTCATTGAAGCGTTCCGTAATATCCCGGCAGAGCGCCTCATAACGGACCGCTTCGTCTTCGCGCCCCAGCGCTTTCGCCGCCTTCGCCACGATCCCGCAGGAATACGCGTAATAGGCGTTTGCCACCAGATATTTGTCCGTAGCGCCCGTCCGGTCCGCACTCTCCTCTTTATCCAGCGCCAGCCAGTCGCCGTACTGGAAACCGTTCTGCCACAGGCCGTTCTCCCCGCAGTGCTCCGTAATGTAATCCACCCAGCCCTTCATGCTCTCGAACTGTTCCTCAAGCACCCGCTTATCGCCGAAGGTCTCATAGACTACCCACGGAATCACCGTCGCCGCGTCGCTCCACGCGGCGGCCGAAGCCTGATCTCCCAGAATATTCGGAATCACATGCGGCACGCCCCACTCCTTCGTCTGTTCCGCCTTCAGGTCGCGAAGCCATTTCTCATAGAACAAGGCCGTATTCCGCAGATAGGAGGCCGTCGCCGAAAACACCTGCGCGTCGCCGGTCCAGCCCAGACGCTCGTCACGCTGCGGACAGTCCGTGGGGATATCCAGGAAATTGCCGCGCATGCCCCAGCCGATGTTGCTCCAAAGCTTGTTGACCCGTTCGTCGGAACAATGAAAGCTGCCGGTGGGTTCCATATCCGTATGCAGCGTACAGGCGACGAAATTCTCCGGCTGGATCGCATCCTTCTCAATCCCTTCAAGCCGGATATAACGGAAGCCGTGGAATGTGAAATGGGGCCGGAACACCCGCTCCGTTCCGTCGCAGAGATACGTATCGACCGACACGGCCTGGCGCAGCGTCTCGGGATAGAAATTGCCGTCCTTATCCAGCGTCTCCGCATGATGGACAATGATCTTCTGGCCGAGTGCCCCGCATCCGTCCCGTCCGGTCACATGAACTTCAACAAACCCGCTCATATTCTGGCCGAAATCCAGCACCAGTTCGCCCTTCGGCGTCACAATAATTTCCTTCGCCTCCGTGCGGCAGGTGATCCGCACCGGCTCGCTCTCCTGCGCGGTCAGCATGGATTTGTCCTTTGCGAGGATGCGGGCCGGCTGCGGGGCCGACGCTCCTGAAGCTGCCGTCTGTAAGCTTCCCCCTTCCGCAGCTGCCTGCTCTGATCCGGGCTGCAATCCGACCTCTGACTCAGATGCCTGCCCGCGACTGTCAGCCGCTCCCGGTGCCCTCCATGTACTGTCAAACGTCTCCCCGAAGTAGATCTGGCTCTCCCGGATCTGGCCGGTCTGTACCTGCCAGTCCCCGTCCGTCTTCACAGTCTGAACGGAACCATCCGCGTAAGTAATATGCAGTTCCGCCAGCGCCGCGGTCTGATCCCCGTAAATATTCGGACGCAGGGTGAACCCGAACGGCCCCTTATACCAGCCGTCGGCCACGGTGATCTGCATACAGACCGAACGTCCGCCTGCAGACGAATCCTGCCCCGGCGCACCGGCCGGCACAGATCCCGCCTTCCGCAGCATTTCCGTCACATCATACGTCTGATACTGAATCCGATGCCCGTAACTGGTCCAGCCGGGCGCGAAGTACGCATCTCCGACCTTCTCCCCGTTCAGTTCGATCTCATACAGGCCAAGCGCCGTGGCATAGAGTCTCGCCTTCTTTACCTCTCCCCGCAGCATGAAAGAGCGGGTAAATACCGGGCAGGCTTTTTCTTCCGCACCAAAGCCGGAAGTGATCCAATCCGCCGCCATGTTCTCCGGCTGCAGAAGTCCGGTCTCAAAGCTTCCTTCCGCCTCCGCACATTCGCCTTCCCGATCCCACACCGTCACCCGGTAACGGTATGCGGTCTCCGGCTTAAGCGATGCCCCCGCATACTCCACGAGCACCGACTGATCGCTTTCCACACGTAACGAATCCCAGACGCAGGGGCCGCACGCCGCAACTGCATCCGCAGCCGGCCTTCCAGCATTTTCCGCGGCCGTATCACCTGCATCCGCAGCCGGCCGGTCTGCATGTTCCGCTTCCGGCCTGACCACATTCGCCGCCCCCAGGTCCGCATCCGCCGTCTCCATCACACAAAGCCTGTATGCCGACTGCATACAGTTTTCTTTCTCTGTCTTTAAGATCCAGGAGAATCGCGGCTCCGCCACATCCAGCCCGATCGGGTTCTCACGGTATTCTACACGCAGCTTTTCTATTTGCAGCACAACAAAGTCCCTCCTTTATACCCGGTTGATGAAGCCGCTTGCGCAGCACCATTCTCTCACTTGCGAAGTGCCGTTTTCACGCCTTCGCGCTTCCTTTCGCCTTTCTCTGTGCGATCTCCTTCTGGATTCCCGGCAGTTTCGCCTCCAGGTCGAACTTCATGGAGCAGACCAGCATAATGATAAACATCAGCGCCGGCGCGTAGATATTAAAGGTGAAAATAGCCTGTTTGGTGGCTTCGGTCAGTACCGCCGCCCCCGCGTCATACGAAGCCAGCGCCAGAGACCAGCCAATCAGGGATGTGCCCAGTCCATTTCCGATCTTTCCCGCAAAGCTGCTGGCACTCTGGGAAACCGCCACCATACGTTTTCCGAACTGATACTCATTATAATCGATCGCCATAGCCGTCAGCACGCCCAGCACGCACATCATCGGAATATTGGCAAAGGTGCTGAAGCACCCCATCAGCAGGTTGAACCCGAAATGGTATGGGTTAATGAGCCGCACCAGCTGGGACGCCGCGCCGATCGCGAACGTCGCACGAAGCGTCTTGGTCACGCCCAGGAATTTGATAAACAGACCGACCGTCAAAAATCCGAGGAGCGTCGGGATCATACCTACCGCGCCCATGATCCCCATCAGATTGTCGTCGCCGTAAATCCATTTCGCGTAATAGGTACCGGAGGAATTGCTGAGTCCATAGACCACGTTCGCGCAGACGCCCATGATAAGCGCCAATACCCAGTATTTATTCCGGAACAGGAAACCGACCGCTTCCTTCATCGGGACGGCCTCCTCGTCCTGCTGCGCTTCCTGCACCGCGTCGGCCGGATTGGTCTCACGGCTGGTCTTCCAGGTAATGAACAGAAGGACAGCCGCAAGGATGCCCAGCACGCTGCCGAAAATGATCCATGCTCTCTGGTCGCCGCCCAGCATATTCGTAATCGGGATAATGGCAACCACGATCACCATGCCGGATATGTAGCCTGCCGCCGCACGCCAGGTTCCCATTCTGCTCCGCTCCTCCTGACTGGCTGTACGGACTACGGTCAGCGCCGAATACGGGACGCAGATAACCGTATAAATGACCGCACTCAGCAGGAAATTCGTAATAAACATATACGCGATCTGGACGCCGGAAGGCGCGCCGCTGGGAACCGTAAACAGCAAAATGATCATAAGCGCCGTTGGAATCACCATCCGGAGCAGCCAGGGCCTGTAGCGTTCCCCTTTGATCAGCGTATGGTCCACAATATTGCCCATGATCACATCGGTAAACGCGTCAATGATACGAACGACCAGAAACGCGGTCGCTACTGCGCCTGCCGCGACCCCTACCTTATCGGTGTAGAAGTAAGTCAGCTGACCGACCAGACCGCTGATCGCGTTTAAGGAGAACTGCCCCAGGCAGTCGCCCAGATAGTCTTTCCGGCGCATCACGCGCTGAACGCCGAATTTGTCTTTGCCAAGATCTTTCTTTGCCATTCTTTATCCCTCTCTTCTTATTGTTTGTGGCCGCATACTCCGCTGCCGCCGCTGCCCTGCACGGATATTTAGGCGGACCGGCGGACAGTCCCCACGGTTTGAGCGAATATACGGTGCTATTTCGAAGGCTTCCTGCGCAGATTCCTTTGATTTAACCTTATCATACCGGAATATCGGGATCATGTATTGTAATTCTGTGCTTTTTATTGTAAAATTGTGTCATCAGGCATTCAACGACCCAGCATATATAAAATAGCGCCGTCAGGCACCAAACTTTCAAACCGCAGGGAATTTACCGGTAAAGGAGAACTCTCTATGAAGGACAGAAAAAGCGAGGAAATACCGAACCGCAAGGCATCCGGCGATATCTGCCGCTACCTGCAGATTTTCTACCATTCCACGTTCCTGCCTGTCGCATATTACAGGCAGAGCGAGCTTCTGGCGGCATATCCGGACATACATCGGGAATGGGATCTGACCGAAACATTCCGCCCGCTGCTGCTTCAGAAGGGTACCGGTCTTGACCACGCAGTCTCCTCCGAATACCTGCTCTACGGAATTGCTCGGAATCTGGAGACGGACGAATACATCATTGCCGGTCCGGTTTCCACCAGCCGCATCCGCCCCCGCGCTCTGCCGCGCATTCTGACAGAGTCCTCCATTTCCTCTGCCTATGCGGAGCAGGTGGGGAATTTTCTAAGTATGACCCCGCAGGTCACATTTGAACAGTTTATCTGCCTGCTGACTCTGCTGTATCGGGAACTGAACGGCAGCCTGATCGATCCTCTGACCTATTTCCGTCGTGTCAGCACCGAGAATATCTCGCAGATTGGGCAGCGGCACACCACAGAGCTATACCAGGCCAAAGAAGACGAAAATTTCCATAATACCTATCAGTTCGAGCTGGAACTGCTGCGCTGTGTAGAGAACGGGGACACGTCCGCGCTCGAAACCCTGTTCCAAAAAGCGCAGAAGCTGCAGGCCGGCGTCATCGGCGGCAATTCCCTGCGGCAGGAGAAAAATATCCTGATCGCGTCTGTAACCCTGCTTACCCGCCACAGCATCGCCGGCGGCCTTGACGTAGAAACGGCCTACCGTCTAAGCGATATCTATATTCAGGCTTCCGAGAAAGCGCAGACGATCGACGAGGTAAACCGTCTGAATCAGGCCGCCTGCATGGATTTCACCAACCGGGTTGCCGCCTGCAGGATTCCAAAGGGCATCTCGCCGGATATCTTCGCCTGCATCCAGTACATTTCCACCCACACCAACCAGCCCGTCAGCGTCAAAGACGTAGCGAATGCCGTAGGCAAAAGCCGCTCCTGCATCTCGCGACAGTTCAAAAAAGAACTGGGATTCAATCTGAGCGATTTCATCATGCGCCGGAAGCTGGAAGAAGGCAGGAGCCTGCTGCTCTGCTCTGACCGTTCGATCAGCGAGATCAGCGAATACCTCTGTTTCTCGTCCCAGTCGTATTTTCAGAATGTCTTCAAAAAGAAATACGGCCTCACGCCGCTTGCGTTTCGGAAAGAGAATCAGAAGGCACAACACTCTTGACATTTGAACGCAAATTTGCTATCATATAATTATCCCATTCGAAAGGAGCGGCAGATGTTCAACATAGAGTTTTACAGCACCGCAGACGGCACCTCGGAGTTGTGGAACTTTCTTGACAGTCTGCAGCAAAAAAGTTCCAAAAGCAAGGATGCAAGAATACAGCACAAACAAATCGTCATGTATATTCAGCTTCTGGAAGACCATGGCACAAATTTAGGAGATAATGTCACAAAACATTTGGAAGACGGCATATGGGAACTGCGTCCCGGGAATAATAGGATACTGTACTTTTACCATAGGAATGACACCTATGTACTTCTCCACTGTTTTCGCAAAAAAACACCGCGTCGCGAAATCGAAAAAGCAAAGGCAGAACGCGACGACTGGATTTCCAGAAAGGGATGATCGTTATGTCTACATGGGAAGATTATAAAAAACATGTGCGGACAACAAATCCGGAGATCGCCAAAGACATTGATGAGGCCGAAACGCTTTCCCAGATTGTCGGAACTATGATTGAGCGCCGACATACACTTGCGCTTTCTCAGAGAGAACTGGCGGAACTGTGCGGACTCCCGCATTCTTCCGTAGCCAGGATTGAATCCGGGAAATCTACCCCTAACCTCAGTACTCTTTTGAAAATCTGCAAGCAGTTGGATCTTCGATTTACGATCAGTCCTGTTTCGCAGACAACGTCTCTGAGAAAATGATCCGTGCATAATATACAATTGTGGAAATAAAGGGACAGAGTCCGCAAACCGCAAAACTCTGTCCCTGAAATTTCCATGCGAGAGGGGCGCCAGCGACGCCCTGCTCATATTACGTCAGTTTGCAAAAAAAGCGCCAGTGACGCGTTTTTTGTATTTACTCCGAAAAATATCAACATACTCCGCGGAACTGCTTTCTCCTACCGGCTGAACACATCCTTCAGAAACGCCTCCACGATATCCAGCACCTGATCCGTCCAGAACTCGGCTCCGCCGTGGTCGCCGCCCTGGATGAAATACAGTTGTACCTCCTTGCCGCATTTCCGAAGCTGACGGTAGAGGATCACGCTGCCTTCGCAGTTGACCGTCCGATCCTTCGTGCCGTGGAAGATCAAAACCGGCGGCACCACCGTCTTAGGCGTGATATTACATTCTACGGAAAGCTTCCGTTTCAGATCCTCCCTCTCGCGCAGATCCACATGTCCCATGACCATCCCCTCCGGGCTGTCCGGCTGACAGTGCAGAACCTGGATCGGGTTGGAATCGTCCTTCATCACGCTGCAGCTTCCATAGTAGTTGATGATACCCTTAACCTCTGCGGACACGCCGGGGAACAGGTTACTTTCCGTATCGTCATGCAGAATCCCCGCGTACATGGCCGTATGGCCGCCGGAGGAATCGCCGGAAATCACGATATTCTCCGGATCGATATGGTACTCTTCCGCATGGGCCCGCAGGAAACGGATCGCGTTCTTCGCGTCCATGATCTGCGCCGGGAACGGCGCGATGCCGGAGTGACGGTACTCGACGATGGCCGCCGCGTATCCACGCTTCGCCAGCCCGGCCAGCTGTGGCACATTGGCGTAGACATACTGCTTGAACCAGGCGGAACCCTGAACGAACACCACGCAGGGGCAGACCATCTGCTGGTTGTTGCGGCTGTAAGGCAGAAGGATCTGCAGATGGAACTTCTCGCCGTCGATCTCCGCGTAGACGACGTCATGGAGATACGCCACGCCGATCTCATCTCCGGTGGTCGGGATGATATGGGCTCCCTCTACTTCTTCGGTAAACTCCGGAATCTCCTCGTAGGTCCAGTTCTTTACTTCCATAAGCTTGTTCTCCTTTCCGGATTCGTTTTTTTATATATTTTGAGGCTGTGCAAAACACAGCCTCAAAATAATGATTCCACTGATTTATTTATATCAAAATCAAAAATGTATGTCAAGATGATTCTATGCACAACCAGGATCGCCCGTTAGTGCTTCGTCGCCACGCCCTTCTTAGACTTCGTATCCTCCGTCTGCATCTGGTCCGTCTTATTCTGCGGCTGTGGCTGCGTCTGCTTCTCCTTCCGGGGCGGCTTTTGCTGATTATGCTGCACCGTCTGCTGTTCCTCACTCATCAGCTCGTCAATCGGCTTTTTAACCTTCGGCTTCGAAGACGCCGTCGGATCCGACGGTGCGCCTGGCTGCCCCGCGGTCGGCTGACCACCCGGCTGCGTCACGGTAGGCTGACCGCCCGACCGTGTTGCTGTTGGCTGGCCATTTGTCTGCGTTGCGATTGGCTGGCCATTTGTCTGACCTGCGGTTGTCTGGCCGTTTCTCCGCGTCGCGGGCGGCTGGCCCCGCCGCGCTGCCTCCTGCTGCGCCGCCTGCTGCTCCCTCATCATTGCAAAATAGCTTCTCCGGCCGTTCCGCCTGCCGTTTGCAGCAGGTTGTTCATTCTGCGCAGTCCCGTTTTGCGCGGCTTCACGCGCCTGCCGTCTGGCTTCCATGACCGCATCCTCACGGAGCCGCACAGCATGATTGATCTGCGCCTCCAATGCACTCGGATCCGTGCGGATCGCATTCAGCGCCTCACGCGCCTCATCTGGATGGTCATTATAATATGCAGTAACAGAATCCTTCACCTCTGCGACCGACATGATCCGTTCTTCGGAACCCAACGGGCCGAGACGATCATCTCTCCCGAGCATATAGCGCATATCTATGTACGCGGTAGCGTACTCGCTCAGCAGATCCGCATCCGATCTTCTCTCTGTCGCAAGCGTTTCTCCCTCTTCCAGATATGCCAGAATACCATCGACGCTTCGGAACACTCCGTTCCCGTACGCATCCTTGTTTCTCTGAAACTGCGCCCGCTCATCGTCAGTCATCTGCGCAGATACTCTCCGATAGACCTGCTCCTGCGTCGTCATGTCCGCTTCCATCTCACCGGACTGACGGGCCTGGTCGATCTCCGCCGCCGTCTTTCCCGCAATAACCTCGTTTCTTCCGAATTGCACATTGCCGCCGGAGCCCACGATACGTGTAAGCACCTGGCTGACCCCTCTCGAAAATTTGCGCACCTCATTGCCGGCCTCGATTGCCCGTCTCATCATCTCAGGATCATGAGCGATATTCTCGTAGGACATCGAATCAAGCGGCTCGCCTATCATCAGCGCGATCTCCTCCTTCAAATCGAGCTTCGAGAAATGTTTCGCGCATCCGGCGATCACGTTAGCCAGCGCTCCCGGCTCCCTGTCCAATTTAGACAGCGCATCTATGAGCTTCTGCCCGGCCGCCTTCTTCTCCTGCACATATTTATTCGGATCGAACAGATCCGCGTAATGGATGTTCGGGTTATCCGCCATGGTCAGAAGGCCGGCAAGCATGGCCATACCGCTGCCGCCGCTGCGGGTCAGTTCAGACGCATCACGCTGCTTCTGTTCCTGCCGGTTGCCGTTGGTGTCAATACACGAAACCGGTATATTCTCTATCTCGATCAGCTGCCGATAGAGCGCCCGCTGCTCCACAGGGATCTGGTTCTCAGACAGGGGGAGCGCCGGCAGCCCGCCAAGCATCCCGTTGCCCATACCGAAGAAGCTTTTCTTAAAATCGCTGCTGCCAAAGCTGAAATGCTCCGACAGAGATTCCCGGAGCGGCCGCGCGGCGGCCTTGGCGATCCGCTCGCCCAGCTCCCTGCGGATCCGATCCTGTCTCTCTTCCTTTTCCGGATCCTTCTTATGGAGATCGGATGACCGGCTCGACCTTTTCGTGTCAAATATTCCTGCCAGCCTGTTAAACGCGCTCAGATCCGGCTGGACCTCAATAACCTTCTGCTGCAGATATTCCATTCCGTTCGCTGTAGCCGTCCCGATCACACCGATCTCCACGCGGTCCCTGGCCTGGCTGCAGGCGCGGATCACGGCGGTCATACGGTTCTGGTCGGTCAGCTTAAGTTTATTGTCTTTCAAATACTCGTCAACATTCTGGCCGTTGATATAGAACAGCTGTATCGGTGACGAAAATTCCTGTTTGGGGATAGGAAGCGACGCCAGCATAGCCTCCAGCTCTGCCATCAGCCCTGTGGCAGGACTGTTCTCCGTAGACTTCTGTCCAAACATGGCGTTAAACGCGCTCTCGCAATCTGCATGAAGCGATTCTCCATGTTTTTCAGTGAACCAGTCTTTCGGCCTGAACAGCCGCTCCGCCTGGTCCGCGGGGAATTTCGGCCTGATAACGGCGGGTCTGCGTTCTTCTCTTATATTATGTTCTTCCTCCGCCTACCGGGCCTGCTCCGGACGCATATACAGCCGGTCGTCGCTGTCTTCGATCGGAAGCATATCAAATTCCGGCATATCGGCAACGAATATCTGCGCGTCATTGAGCGGAACGTGGGCGGCGATCGCCAGCGTTCTTCCGGTCATCTCGGGAAACAGACTGTTTTCGCCGTTCAGCCATCTCCGCATATTGATTTGATTTCCCTGGCCGCAGCGCTTCTCGATCTCGTCGTCACTCACATTTTGATCCATCTTAAACGCCGCCCGGATAAGCTCGGGCGCCGCTTTTCGGTATTCCTGAAACTGATGCTCCAGCTTAGCCGCATGCAGAAGCCCGACAGTCTCAGCGACCGTCTTGCCGCGCAGCTGCTTCCCATACTGCTCAACGATCATTTTCGCTGCCGTCCGATCCGCGAAGGGAGCGGTGTCCGTATGCAGTATCTCTGCGATCTCATTGAAGCGCGCCAATGCCTCCAATGTATTTTCATACGGCCCCTTAAACTCTGCCTGCCAGTTCCCCTTCGTGCCCTCGAAGAACTCATCCTGGAACGCACTGTCCGTTTCCCACTTTCTTACGCCCGCCACATAGTCCCTGGAAACCCGGGAAAGGTGCTTTAAACTGCTCAGCGCTTCCGCGACCTGCCCCGGATTGGTATAATCGATATCCGGCAGCTTCTCTCCCATCAGAGCGTCTCCGGCCATACGGTACCACCGTCCGCAGCGCCGGGCTTCATTTTCCGCAGACGCATCCGCCTGAAAGAGCCGGAAATCGACACCCGCTTCCCGGCGTTCCTCCGCCATCTCCGGCCTCTCCGAATAGCAGTCCGCCAGGGAACGCCCCCTCGTCACCATCATATGGAGCGCGGCCATGCTGGTTTTCGTCGTATCATTTGCCTCTGCTCCGGGAACCTTCGGTTCTACGGGCTCATTCGTAACTGCAATGTCGTCCATGTCCGTCTGGATCCAGTTATTCGGCATCGGTATTCCTTCCATAAACTCCGGCTGAACAAGCGATCCTTCCGCGGCCTGCCGCGCCAGCATCATATCGATATCGACAGAATTGATCAGATCCTCCAGCATGTCCTCTGAATATGCAGACCCGCTAAACAGCTGCTGATAGTAGTCATGCAGAGCTGACGGCAGCACTCTATCCAGATTCATGAAAAACATATACTGCATACTTTCGACATCGTTACCGGTGGCCACTTCGTGATCGGAGTCCCATCCGCTAAGCGTAGCCTGCAGATATCTCAAAGCATTCTGGGCAGCCCTCTGCATATCCGCTATCTTCTGCTGCTTCTGCGGGTCCGCCGGCTGAGCCTGCGGGGCTGCGTCTTCCTGCGCCTGCGGGGCTGTCCCCTGCGCCTGCGGAGCTGCATCTTGTACCTGCGAAGCCGCTTCCTGTGTCTGCGGGACTGCGCCCTGCGTCTGCGGCGCCGCGTCTTCTGCCTGCGGGGCCGCTCCCTGTGTCTGCGGGACTGCGCCCTGCGCCTGCGGGGCCACATCTTCCTGCGCCTGCGGGGCCGCTCCTTTCGTGTGCGGCGCTCCGAAAACAGCATATATGCTCTCCAGGTCCGTCTTAAGATCCGGATACCGGGCCGCCAGCCCGGGGTCGCCCAGCACAATAGCCATGAGATACTGCCGCATCGTTTCTTCCCTTAATGATGTCATTATAGTTTCCTCCTTGCCTGCTGTTCGCGTTTATCATTCATGAAAGTTTATTTCTATACTAAACGTATTATATTGCGGCAGGTACAACAAATGTACAACAAGAAGCGGGCCTGTTTTTCATTTTCAGAACAGAAATTTCCGAATATAAGCTATTGGAAAAAAACAGGAACTGATGTAACATAATAGCAGATAAATCAGGAGGGGTATTCACATGTTTTTCACGAAAAATGGTTTTGTAGAAATCCGATATTCCGCCCGCGAACCGGAAGCCGTCCGGATCGCCGCGGCCAATCTGAAAAGCGATCTGTTCAAAGTACTGGAAAGCAGAGTCTGTTTAAACTGCGTGAATACCCGAGCCTGCGCCGGATCCCAGCGAAACGCAGGTACTTCACAAAGTAACTATTCACTGCAAAGTACCTCTGGCACGCAGATGGACCGCGATGGAGGCGCCTCCGGCGCGCGAACGAGCCGCGACGGAGACACCTTCGGCGCACGAACTGGCCATGACGGAACGGCCTCCGGCCGGGTCCGTATCTTCGGCGTGCAGAACGGCACCTGCCCGATGCCGGAGGGACTCCGGCTGCCGGAACCGTTCGACATAAAAACGATCGTTGTGGCGACCGGGGAGAATCTTCCGGATCTGTTTCCACCTGAGAATCTGGCTTTCCCTGCTGAGAATCTGGCTGCTGACTGTGCGGTCAAAGCCCCCACTGAAAACTGCCGCACATCCGGGATGGCCTCCGGCGGAAGCTGCCTGACCGAGAGTTCCTCTGAGGAAACCTGCTTGGTTGACAGTCCTGCCTCTGAGGATTCATCATCCGATATCCCCGATGATTCTGAAACTTCTGCAGCGGCATCGGTCTCCGTCCTCATCCCCCACCGCAGAGAAGGCTACGTCATAGCCGTACGCAACAGCGTCCTCTATCTGTGCGGCAGGGACCGCCGCGGGACTATTTACGCGGTCTATGAATTCTGCGAGCGTCTCGGCGTAAGCCCCTGGTATTTCTTCGGCGACGTGCCGCCCAAGCAGCGGGACCGCTTCGAACTGGCGGAAGGCTTTAGCTTCACGGACTACCCTTCCGTCGAGTACCGCGGCATTTTCATCAACGACGAGGAGGAACTGGAGAAATGGGTCGTCGGCTGCATGGCGGAAGAGACCATCGGCCCGAAGACCTACGCCCATATTTTCGAACTGCTGCTGCGCCTGAAATGCAACTACCTCTGGCCGGCCATGCACGTCAATTCCTTTAACGCCAACGTGGAAAACGGCGCCCTGGCCGAGAAAATGGGCGTCGTCATCGGCACTTCTCACTGCGATATGCTGATGCGCAGCAACAACCGCGAGTGGGAACCGTGGAAGAGGAAAAAAGGTTACAACGACCTGGTCTACGACTTCTCCATCGAAGGCGAAAACCGTGAGAAACTGCTGGAATACTGGCGCGAAAGCGTTGAACAGAATCATGATTTTGAGGTAACCTATACTCTGGGAATGCGCGGCATCCATGACTCAGGTTTCAACGCGAAGGCGCTGGAAGGCCTGACCGGCGACGCGCTTCTGAAAGCCAGGATCGCCCTGCTGTCCGACGTATTCCGCGCCCAGGAGCAGATTCTGAAGGAAGTCCCCCACAAGGAGGCACTGAAGATTTTTGTCCCTTACAAGGAGGTCCTTCCTCTCTACGACGGCGGTCTGAGAGTTCCGGACGACTACACGCTGATCTGGACCAACGACAACTACGGCTACGTGCGCCGCTACCCGGATGAGGAAGCGAAAAAACGCCGCGGCGGCCACGGTATCTACTATCACCAGTCCTACTGGGCGCCGCCGGAATGCTCCTACCTGTTCGTCTGCACCATCCCGGCCGCCCAGACCCGCTACGAACTGTCCAAGGCCTATGACAACGGCATCCGCCGTCTCTGGGTGACCAATTTCGGCGCGATCAAACCGTTGGAGCAGCAGCTGAGCTTCTACGCCGCCCTGGCCTGGAATATCGGAAAAGAAAATGATCCCACAAAGGATGTAGTCTCCTTCCTGGCGGACTGGCTCGACCGCACCTTCTCCGGCGGTTTCGGGAACCGCCTGGCTCCTTTACTGACCGAATTTGACCAGGTCGTCAACATGCGCAAGCTGGAACATATGGACAACCATGTATTCTATCAGTCGGAACAGCAGGATGACGCCGCGGGACGAATCCATTTCTTGCAGCATGTATTCGACGAGGCCAACGATATCTACCGGCAGCTGCCCCGCGCGGAGCAGGACGCATTCTTCGAGATGGTGCTGATGCGGGTCCACGCGGCCTACTACACGAACGCCATGTACTACTACGCCGACCGAAGCCAGCTGATGGCGGGCCTTGGCCGGGATTCCGAGGCGAACCGCTGCTTCGATCTGGCAGAAAACTTCGATACGGCCCGGCAGGCGCTTCTGTACTACTATAACCACATCATGGCGAACGGAAAATGGAACGGCATCGTCACGCCGGAGGATTTCCCGCCACCCCGCACGGCCATGTATCCCGCGGCTGTGTCGCCGAAGCGGTTTGGCAAATATCTGGCGAAGGCTGGGAACGTGGCGGGAGAATCTGTTTCCACGGAGCAGACAGCTTCTCCCCGGCCCGAAGGAACAATCACCGCGAATCGGAAAGATATGCCTGTATTCCGTCCCCTGCCGGTATCTGACTGCACGAACCGGATAACGGTAGAAGCCTGCGAGGCCGCGGAACTGAAAACAGTTTCGAAAGCAGGAACGCATTCCGCATCCCTCCACGACATCCGCATCATCCCCCATCTGGGCCGCGGATGCGGTGATCTGGTGGAACTGTCCGATCCTGCCGCCACGCTGACCTATGAACTGACGCTTCCCGCAGCCGGCACCTACGCGCTGACCATCGAGCGCTACCCCTCGCTGAATTCCGTCGGCGAGATCGGCGTTACTGTAAGCCTGGACGGCCGAGCTGTGAAACATCTGATCAGCGACGCCAACGACGAACATCGCGGCTCATGGAAAGAGAATATCCTGAATAACCGGGATTTCTTAAACCTATCCCTCGGAGCGCTCACGGCGGGCCGGCATACGATCACATTTTCCGAAGGAACAAAATATTTCGCGTTTACCAGATTTCATGTCTATGAGAGGAACGAACTGACCAACGGTATGAACAACTGCCAGAACCGCTGGCTGCCGGGTAAATCGGGTGAACCGACCCGACCGGCTGCCGCCCCGACGATCCGGAACCATTTCTGGCACGGCGCAGACCTGAATCTCTGGCTGGACCATACGGACGCACCAGAACCGGCCGATACTGCGCGAATCATCCGGGAATTCTATCCGGGCACAGCCATCCCCGAACGGCCGCAGCCGGTACTTCCTCCTGGATACAGCAGCAATAGCGTAGCGAACGAGGATATCTGCTGGTACGCTTTACCGCCGGTTTCCGGAATATCGTCCGCCCCGGCTCCTGTTCCGACGTCCGACACATCTTCCACACTGACAACAGCCGCTGCATCCGGGCGGGCGTACAATGCCTCTTCCGCGCTGACTCCGGTTCCAGCCCCACAGCCTCTGGTTCCAGCCAGGTCTCCATCCCCAGGCTGCATCCGGATCCGCGTCGCAGACGCTCTCCAACAGACCGAACAGGCGCACACGATCGGCACAGTCCCGGACTCCTGCATCGGAATCGGGCGGAAAGAGATCTCGCTTTATTTCCGCAGTCAGGATGAGATCGATTACAGCAATGCTTCTATCGGATACAATAGGGCTCGCAGCGCTATCGGAAACTGTTCCGACACCCCCAACGGCGCCGTCTGTTCAAGCCAGGCTGACAATTCCGGCAGACAGGCCAGCGCCCTGGCCGGCCTTTCCTTCCCCGGCGTCTGCTACACCGTCGGCACCCCGGCAGGCCGCTACACCCTGTGGCTTTGCCTCTACACAAAAGGCATGGACGAATACTGCTTTAATGTCGCTATTGACAACGTCACCCTGCTGCCGGATGCGGAATCCGCGCGGCGCCTGTGGCGCTACTCCTCTGAGAACGTATACAAATGGATTCCTCTAACCGACCTCGACCTTGCCGAAGGCTCCCACACCATCGCCTTCTTCTTCCATAAAGCAAGGCTCAGGCTGGAAGGGATTGTACTGTGCAGTCATTATTTTGGAAAAATGTGAATATATTTCATCTAATTATCCAGAAAAATGTGCGTTTATATGCTTGAATCGCTCAGAAAAATGTGTTAATCTATGATTATGGCTATGCAAAAACCCGGAGAAAATCTATAAACACTGCCATATTTGTAAAGTAAGGACGATGATGTTATGTACCGCAGTGCAATCCGCGACCTGGTCACATGGAAGGCCAGCCCCGACCGCAAGCCGCTGGTTCTGAAAGGCGCGCGCCAAGTCGGCAAAACATGGCTGATGAAGGAGTTCGGACGAACTTCCTACGAAAGCTTTGTCTACCTGAATTTTGATGAGGAAGACGAACTGAAATCCATTTTCGAAAAGAACAAGAATCCACAGCGCATTGTCGAACTGCTGTCTCTGATCACAGGCCGGAAGATCCTTCCCGAAAAAACACTCCTGATTTTCGATGAAATTCAGGAATGTCCGGATGCGCTGAACGCTCTTAAATACTTCAGGGAGAATGCCAATGAATACCATGTGATCGCGGCGGGCAGCCTTCTGGGTACCCTTCTCGCTCAGCCGAAATCCTACCCGGTAGGCATGGTCAATCTGCTTGAACTTTCCCCGATGACATTTGATGAGTTTCTCGAAGCAACGGACGCGCCGTTATTTGCATACTACCAGACGATCCGGAAAGACCAGATCATTGAAGAGATCTTCCATAACCGTCTGATGGATGCCTATCGTTCCTATCTTATCATCGGAGGGATGCCGGAATGCGTCGATTCCTGGATCCGTTTCAAAGACCCGGCCCGCATCAGCCGCATCCAGCGGGAACTGATTGAGATCTATGAAAATGATTTCTCCAAACATAATGGCAGAATCAACAGCGGACGCCTGCTTATGGTATTTCGAAGCATTCCGTCACAGCTTGCCAAGGAAAACGAGAAATTCATGTACGGCGCCGTCCGAGAAGGCGGACGCGCGAGGGATTTTGAAGAAGCCATCGAGTGGCTCGTTTCTGCCGGAATGCTGAACCGCGTCTATAACGTTTCAAAACCGGAGCACCCGCTGTCCGCTTTTGACAAATTGGACGCCTTCAAGCTTTTTGTCTTCGATACCGGCCTTCTCAAGCAGATGGCAGGAATCGACAACAGCGCGATCCTTCTGAAAAGCGATTATCAGTTCAAAGGCCCTCTGACCGAGAATTATATCCTGCAGCAGCTCCGCGGACAATTTGACGCCGCGCCGCGCTATTATGCCGATAAATACAGCGAGATCGATTTTATTCTTCAATACGGAACCAAGATCATCCCGGTCGAGGTGAAGGGCGGAACGGATAAATCCGCGCCGTCCTTCAAACGATATGTGTCGGAAAAAAATCCATCCTGTGCACTGCGTTTCTCCGACAGAGGCTACCTGAAAAGCGGAGCTATCACGAATATGCCCCCATACCTTGCGCGGAAAGCGCGGGAACTTCTGTGAAGACGCCAGAAGCGAAAGCGTTGGATCTATAAAGATAAAGCCTGGCGGCTGCATTAACAGTTCTACAGCCGTCAGGCTTATCTCAGTTCAGATAACTCTCCAGTTCAAACCCCGCTCCGCAGAAGGACGAAAACCAGTATTTCCCCCGCTTAAGCCTGATCCGAATATTCTCCTCATCGATATCCGTCCCGGTCACGGAATACACCGCCTCGCCCGCCTCATTTACGACCGAAAACATAAACGGCGCGTCCGCGTCGATCTTCAGGTCAAGATAATAAGAATCCGGATAATGCACCTCAAATTCCGCAAACCGGTTATCCTCATACGGCTCGGATAGCTCCGCCGTATACTGATGTATCGAAAAATCCGGCCGCAGGATCAGAAGCGCCATCACCCCGGCCCAGCCGACGATAAGAAACAGAAGGAACGCATGCAGCAGCGTATTGTCGCGGGGGCGGATCACATCCGGGCTGCGCATAAGAAGACCGCCTCTTATCAGAAACGCGCTCGCAGCCAGCAGGATCAGCGTCTGCAGCAGCCGGGGAATGTTCGGCGTCCGAATTTCCTGCACGATGATTATCAATGCAACCACCAAGAGCACCGCGCTGATGGCCATAACCACCCGCGACCAGCGGCGCGTCATTGCCTGAAGCGATTCCCGATCCGTGAAAATCTCGTAATCCTCCTCCTTAAGCGCCGGATCGTAAAACTTGCGGAAAAAATGCCAGCCGTTGAACGTAGAACTCACATATTCCCAGCCCTGCTCCCGGAAGGTCTCGATATAGCGGCCCATATCCTCCACCTTCCGCCAGTCCATCTGATAGCGGTAACGTACGTCGGGATTCTTCACGAACCGGCTGTAAAAGCAGCCGCCGCGCACCAGCTGCCAGCCCTGCTCCGAAGCCCGGTTCAGATCCTCGATCTCCTGCCGGTAATTCCACGCCGCGTACGCCTTATGAGACGTCTTATATTCCATCGTCATTTCCTACACCTCCTCCGCGTTCTCAAGCATTCGTTTAAGCCTCGCAATCTCCGCCTTAAGCGCGTCGCGGCCAGCGTCCGTCAGCTGGTACAGCCGGCGGCGCTCCTGCCCCGGCTCGTCAGACATGATCTCGTGGATCCAGCCTTTTTTCATCATATTGCTGGTGGCCCCGTACATGGTTCCGGAGCCGATCGTCACATCCCCGCCGGACAGCTTCTCCGTCATCTGCATGATGCCGTAGCCGTGATTGGCGCCTTTGGCCAGACAGAGCAGAATGTAATAGTAGCTCTCCGACATCGGTTCACTCTTTTTCAAATGATCACCTTCTCTTTCTGCGCAGGTTCATCCTGTACATCTATGTCGTCTGTCGACATATATCATATCACGACATATATCGAGTGTCAACATATTTTCATTTTTGATTACTATATTGTTTCATATATACAAAAACATCCGCCCCCGGCAGGCATTTCAGCCACACCGAAGACGGATGTCTCATTTTTCATATTCTGTTCGTCCCCGCTCCTTACTCCGCATAGAACGAATCCAGATACTTCTGGTAGATTCCCAAAAATTCCTGCAGCCCGTAAGCGTCCAGGGACTTCAGATACGCATCCCAGTCCGCGTCGGTAACGCCGTTCATGATCCACTCAGACTTCTTCGCGTTGATGGTCTTGGTGATGTCCGCCTGCAGGTTGGACAGGCGCTCCGTATCCTCGCGGCTCATGAACGCGTTGGGATAGACGTACTTGGTATGCATATCCGGCGTATAGAAATCCTTGATCCAGTCCAGACGGTACTGGGCGTCGTCCGGGCAGGTCACGTACACGCCGTAATACTCATCCAGCACAGCCAGCGGACCGCCGACCGACTCCGCCTCACGAACTTCCACCGGGGAAGCGTCGCCGAGAGGCGCATGGTGCAGCATGGGCTCTCCCTTGTCGTTGACGCCCATCTCAAAGATATCGAATTCGTCGTCCTCGCCGTAGGTACCCCAGTTGTTCTGCGGGGACTGAAGCGGCGCGTACATCTGATCCAGCCATGCGCAGACCAGCGCGGGCTGCTTCGCCACGGAAGTCACCACGCAGCGGCCGCGGTCGAAACCGCTGGTGAAGGAACCGTTGGACGGCGTGATATTTCTCACATCGGCCGTCAGCGCGGGAAGGGGAACCCAGTCTGTCAGGTTATCGATGTTGGCCACGTCCCAGCTGAAGCAGACGCCGTAGCGGCCGGATTTGCCCTTCGCCACGTAGGTGGACCACTCCTGGGTAAACGCTTCCGGATCGATGAGTCCTTCCTCGTACAGCTTATGGAGCCACGCGATGCCGTCCTTAAAGCCCTCCTGGGTTCCGGAGCAGATCACCTTCAGATCGTCGGTCACCGCGATATGGCGGCCGCGGTCCGCGTCGCCGTAGCCCTCGCCGAAACCGTTGATCAGGATCGCCGGATCCTGGTCGCCGTCGTTGACGATGCAGGACATGGGAATAATGCTTCCGTCGATGCCGAACTCCGCCTGGAGCCTGGCCGCGTTGTCGCGAAACGCGATCAGCGTCTGCTCAAACTCATCCACGGTGGTGGGGATCTCCAGTCCCAGGAAATCCAGCCACTTCTTATTGATGAAGCTCATATCGCCGATGGTCTGGATCGCCGTGTAGTTGGAACCCAGCTGCTCGATCCACGGCAGCGCCCAGATGTGGCCGTTGACGTCGGTACACATTTTCCGGTATTCCGGATACTTGTCAAATACGCCCTTCAGGTTCGGCATATAGGTGTCAATGTACTCCTCCAGCGGAATGATCGCGCCGTAGTCCGCGTAGCGCAGCAAGTCGTTATCGCTGAAGCCGGCGGTAAACACGAAATCCGTCAGGATGTTGGGATTGGACATATTCAGCACGATCTTGTCGCCCCACTGGTCCGACTGGATCGCCGTCCACTTGATCTCCACGTTGGTGGCTTCCTGAAGCCGCTTAAAGATCGTGCGGTTATTTGGGTTCGACTCGGTGCTGGGCGGATAGCTGATCATACCGGTCAGCGTGGCAGTCTCCGCCAACGGGAACTGAAGCGTGGCGGGATCCACCACCTGCATCTCCGTGCCGGGATTGATCTCCACCCGGCTGCCGCAGCCGGCCAGCAACCCCATCGACGCCGCGGCGAGACAGACAGCCGCCGCGCGCGCTACTATTTTCTTCTTCATAATCCGACTCCTTTCTGCCCGTCAGCCTTTGACCGCGCCGGCCATGATGCCGCTGTCAAAATACTTCTGGAAGAACGGATACATCACCAGAAGCGGAAGGCTGGAAATGATAATGGTTGCGTATTTCAGAAGCTCCGCCAGCTGGGCTCTCTGGGCAGTGCTCTGCATATCGGCGATCATGCCCGGCTCCGGCTGGTTCTGGATCAGGATCGAACGAAGCACCAGCTGCAGGGGCTGCTTAGCCGAATCGTTTAAGTAGATCATCGCGTCAAAATAGCTGTTCCACATGCCTACGAACTGCCACAGGGCCAGCACGGCGATGATCGGCACGCAGACCGGCAGAAGGATCTTGAAGAAGAATACCAGCTCGTTGGCGCCGTCCACGTCAGCCGCCTCCCGCAGATCCTGCGGGATCCCGCGGTAATAGGTCCTGGCAATGGTCATGTTCCAAACGCTGAACGCGCCGGGCAGGATCACGGCCCACATACTGTCCAGAAGACCCAGGTTGCTGATCAGCAGGTAGGTGGGGATCAGACCGCCGCCGAAGAACATTGTAATCATGAAAATCACATTGAAGAACTTCCTGCCGCGGAAATCCTCCCTGGACATCGGGTAGGCGCACAAAAGCGTCACCGCCACGGACACCACGGTGAACACCACCGAATAGACCACGGCGTTCTTGAAGCCGACCCAGATCTGGGAGTTGGTCATGACGCGCTCGTAAGCGGTCAGCGTCCATTTGCTGAAATCAAAGGTAATGCCCTTATTCTGCAGGGTGACCGGGTCCATGAAGGACGCCACGATAATGTAGAGCACCGGAACGATGATCGCCAGTACAAACAGGCCGATCAGCGCGTAGCCGGTTCCCACAAGGATCTTATCCTGAAGGGAATATTTGGAAAATTTAACCTGTTTCATATCGCACCTCCTACAGTCCCTGTCCTTCGTTCATGCGCGCCACGATCGCGTTGACGCTCACGAGAAGGATCACATTGATGATCGTGTTGAACAGACCTACCGCCGTTGAGAAGCTGAAGTCGCCGCTGATCAGACCCTGTTTATACACATAGGTGGAAATGATCTCGGAACTTGCCAGGTTCAGGTCCGTCTGCAGAGCGTACGCCTTCTCGAAGCCGATGCTCATGATGTTGCCGGCCTGCAGGATGAACTGGATGATGACCACGTCCTTGATGGCCGGCCACTCGACCACCTTGATCTGCTGGAAGATATTGGCGCCGTCGATGACCGCCGCTTCCCGAAGGTCCTGGCTTGCGTTGGCAAGAGCCGCCGTGTAGATGATGGAGCCCCAGCCTGCGCCCTGCCAGATGCCGCTGGCGATGAAAATGGTCCGCCAGGCCTGCGGCATGGTCATGAAATTGATCTGGGTGCCGAGAAGGAGGTTCACCGGTCCGGTTACGGAAAGGAAGATCCTCACGATACCGCAGAGGACGATGACGGAAATGAAGTTGGGCAGGTAGAGCATCAGCTGTACCTTCTTCTTAATTCCCTTGCTCTGGATCCGGTTCAGCAAAAACGCCAGAATGATCGGAACCGGGAAGCCCCACAAAAGGCCGTATACGCTCAGCTTCAGCGTGTTGACCAGGTAGGACATAAAGTCCGGCGACGACAAAAACCGGGTGAAACTCTTGAAGCCGACCCATTTGCTGCCCAGGATGCCCTTGAACGGGTTGTAATCCTGGAACGCGATCAGGATGCCGCCCATCGGTATGTACTTGAAGATGATGGTCAGCGCGAGAGCCGGCAGCAGGAAGCATACGTACAGCTGCCAGTGCTGTCTCACATACACCAGCGAGTTGTGCAGTCCCGCCGCTTCTTTTTTCTGTTTCATAGAATGTGTTCCTCCTTCCTCACACGTTCTCCGAATTTCACGGCCGATGGGAATGGAAAATGGATTTGTCAGCCGTTTGTTTGTGCATTTGTAAAAATGCTATTCGGATTTGTGTAAATCATTTATACCACTATTTTTACATTTAGTCAATATAAATTTTAACATTTGCACAAATTATTTTTCGCCCGCGATGCGTAATTTTTGCCTTGGTTTTACACTCTGCACATCTTTTATAGTCTGAGGCGCCTGTCGTTGTCTGAATTTTGCATATTGCACATACAATTATACTAAAATATTTACATTTTTACATTTGACACATTTCGATTTGTGCATTATAATAGAAACAGTGAGTTAGGCATATGCACAAGTTAACGTGATACAAGCAGAACATCACCGACGTTCTGCCTGCATGGAAATGCAGAAAACGGGCCGCTGGCACACCTTCTGCATGGAAATACAGGCGGTATATATGTAAGGAAATTTCTCAGGAGGGGGTTACATGGCAGAACGAGTCACGATCCAGGACATCGCGGACGCGCTGGGCGTTTCGCGCAACACCGTTTCCAAGGCGATCAACAATACCGGCATCCTGGCCGACGCGACCAGGGAGAAGGTTCTTAAGAAAGCGCAGGAGATGGGCTACAAGCAGTTTTCCTACATGGCCCTCTCCGACCCTGTCAGGACGCCGTCTTCCTTTCCGGGTCCCGACGACAAGCGGGAGATCGCCCTTTTGACCGGCTCGGCGTTAGGCGGTTCCCATATCGCTTCCGTCATCCTGGACAAGTTTCAGAGAGAGCTGACCCAGGCCGGCTACAG
>CANQBX010000058.1 GCA_947589095.1 uncultured Lachnospiraceae bacterium | reverse complement strand
ATCCTTTCCTGCAACACTAACGGCAACTTTTTTGCCGGGGTCTTTAGAAGTGGAAGTTAACTTTTCACTTCACTGTTATTTTTCGCCAGATTCTTTTCTATTTCTTTCTGAATTTTCTGCTGTACAAGATGTGCGATATCTCTGGTTTTAAGCCCAACATATTGTTCCGGATAGATGGGATCCAGGATATGTACCTGTACCTGAACAGGACGAATGGACGGCAGGTCAAACGGTTTGAAACTGTCGATCAGAGCGACCGGCACGATGGGGCATCCGGCGTTCACCGCGCTCTTGAAACTCCCTGCCTTGAACTCCTGCAAGTTATTTCCGTCACGGCTCCGGGTACCTTCGGGGAAAATGATAAAATTCTGTCCGTTTTTCGCCCGCTCGCTCATTTCACCTATGATCTGCATGGAAGCGCGGATATCGGAACGATCCATTGCCAGGCCGTCTACAATCTGCATCACCTGCTTGACCAGGATCCAGTCTTTCACTTCCTTTTTCACAACAATGCTCAAAGGACGCGGACACGCTTCTATGATCGCCAGTACGTCGAACATCCCCTGATGATTCGGGAACATAATAAAACCGTCCTTTTCCGGAAGTTTCTCCACGCCGGTGATAGTCAGACTGATCCGGCCTCTGCGGTTAACAGTCCTTACGATAGAACGAATAAAATCATAGCCCTGCTGCAGCGTATATTTTTCTTTATATCTGCCGCGCCGGACAAGTCCGATATACCAGTACGGAACCATCAGTATATCCATGATCACCATCCATATGATCCTGTTCATCGTTTTTCCTCCGCATGTCTTTATTCGTTTACCCGGCAAACCGGATAACTTCGGTTATATTGTCCGGAATTCGTTTACCGCGGTCTCATACAGATCGTTTCCCCGGCTGTCGATGACCACAACTACCGGAAAATCCTTTATTTCCAGCCGCCGTATGGCTTCCGTTCCCAGATCGTCATAAGCGATAACCTCGCTGGACAGGATCCGTTTGGAAAGGATTGCTCCGGCGCCGCCGACCGCCGCGAAATAGACGGAACCGTTGCGCACAATGGCCTCCTTTACAGCGGGACTCCTTTTTCCTTTTCCGATCATGGCGCCCATACCCATATCAAGAAGAACCGGCGTGTATTTATCCATACGGCTGGCCGTAGTCGGACCGGCGGAGCCGATAGGACGGCCTTCTCTGGCAGGCGACGGACCCATATAATAAATCACGTTGTCTTTTATATCAAACGGAAGCTCTCCTCCTGCGTCCAGTGTCTCCTGCATCCGCTTGTGGGCGGCATCCCTGGCGGTATAGATCGTCCCGGTAAGAAGAACGTAATCCCCCGCCTGCAGGGCGGACGCGTCATCCCGATTGATCGGAACAGATAATTTTTTATCCATGTTATACTCCATTCAGCTTTAATTTTGAAAATACGCTTTCCGATTGATTTTTATATCAGATTACCCGCCGCGCGTGGCGGTTCACATGACAGCAGATATTCACTGCCACCGGAAGTCCGGCGATGTGTGTCGGATACGTTTCAATGTTCACCGCGAGCGCCGTTACCGTTCCTCCCAGACCCCCCGGACCGATTCCGAGACCATTGATCTTTTCAAGCATTTCTTTCTCCAGCTTTCTCACATAGGGAACCGGAGACTCCTCGCTTAAGTCCCGGGTCAGCGCGTGTTTTGCCATCAGTGCGCATTTCTCGAAGGTTCCGCCGATACCGACGCCGACCACCATGGGCGGGCAGGCATTAGGACCCGCGTCCCTGACAGCCGTCAGGATTGCTTCCTTCACGCCCTCGATTCCGTCCGCCGGCTTTAACATAAAGACACGGCTCATATTTTCACTGCCGAAGCCCTTCGGCGCAACCGTGATCTCGATCTGATCGCCATCCACGATCTCCGTATGGAGAACAGCAGGCGTATTGTCCTTCGTATTCACGCGTTCAAGCGGATCTCCGACCACGGATTTGCGGAGATAGCCTTCTATATAGCCCTGCCGGACGCCTTCATCCACCGCTTTTCGCAGAGAACCGCCCTCAACATGCACATCCTGGCCGATCTTTAAGAATACTACCGCCATGCCTGTATCCTGACAGATGGGAATCATATCCTCTCCCGCGATCTGAAGATTCTCCTGAAGCTGTCCCAGGATCTGACGGCCCAGAGGTGACTTTTCTTCCGATACCGCCTTTTCAAAAACCCGGCGCATGTCGGGAGAGAGAAAATGATTCGCTTCGATGCACATTTCCTTAATATTCCTCGTAATTTCTTCCGCCTGTATCGTTCTCAAAGCCTATGCCTCCAATATTCCAACAGCCGCACCCTATCTCCCTGGGGCACGGCTGTTTGTGCTGTTATAAGATTCTATTCCTTTTCGAATCCTTCATCGGATTCTCTCTCATCTTCCGCCGCATCCGGTTCTTCTTCCGCGCTCTGTCCCTTTTCTCCGTCGTCCCGCACCTTCGCGATACTGACGATCCGGGTGTCGGAATCCTTTTCAATATTCATCAGCTTCACGCCGGACGTATCGCGGCCGATTACAGAAATATCATCGATACCGATCCGGATAATGATTCCTTCGTTAGTAATCATCATTATATCATGATCGTACTTCACCAGCTTCGCACCCACAAGATCCCCGGTCTTATCGGTGATCTTGTAGCAGCGGATTCCCTTTCCTCCGCGGAACTGCGCAGTAAATTCGCTCGTTTTCGTCCTCTTGCCCATGCCTTTCTCCGATACGGTCAGAAGCGTCTCTCCCTGACTGTCCATCTGCATGCCAATGACCTCGTCGCCGGGATTCAGACGCATTCCGGTAACGCCCATGGATACGCGGCCTGTGACGCGGGCGTCTGTCTCGTGGAAACGAATGCACTGGCCCTTCTTCGATATCATGAAGATGTCCTTTGTATTATCCGTGACCTTTACCTCGATCAGTTCGTCGTCTTCCCGCAGGACGATCGCCTGAAGACCGGTCTTGCGCACATTGGCGTACTCGCGCAGCGGCGTTCTCTTTACCATGCCCCGCTTCGTCGCCATGAACAGATAATCGTTCTCATCGTAATCCTTCATCGAAACGATGGCGGAAATGGTCTCCTCCGGCATCAACTGAAGGAGATTTACGATCGCGGTTCCCCTGGCGGTGCGGCTGGCTTCCGGAATCGCGTAGGCCTTCAGACGGTAGACGCGGCCGGTATTGGTGAAAAACATAATATAATTATGATTTTTCGTCAGAATCAGGTCTTCCACATAGTCTTCTTCGATGGTCTGAATTCCCTTGATGCCCTTGCCGCCCCGATTCTGGCTGTGGAACGTATCCTTCGGCATCCGTTTGATATATCCGAAATGGGTCATCGTGACCACGGTCTCATCGTTGGGGATCAGATCCTCGGCCGTCATATCGAAATCATCGAAACCGATACTGGTTTTGCGGTCATCCCCATACTTGTCGGCAATGGTCTGAATCTCCGTGCGGATGACCCCGAGAAGAAGCTTCTCATCAGCCAGAATCGCCTTTAACTCGGCGATCTTCGCCTCCAGCTCCTGATATTCGGCTTCCAGCTTCTCCCGTTCCAAACCGGTCAGAGTACGCAGACGCATATCTACGATAGCCTGAGCCTGCGCGTCACTTAAGCCGAACCGATCCATCAGCTGCTGCTTCGCGATCTGCACGGTCTGAGAACCGCGGATAATACGGATCACTTCATCAATATGATCCAGCGCAATCAGCAGTCCCTCTAAGATGTGAGCACGCTCCTCCGCCTTATTCAGATCGTACTTCGTACGGCGTGTCACTACTTCCTTCTGATGATCCAGATAATAATTCAGCATCTGGAGAAGGTTCAGCACCTTCGGCTGGTTATCCACCAGCGCCAGCATGATCACGCCGAAGGAATCCTGCAGCTGGGTGTGCTTTAAAAGCTGGTTCATGACCACGTTGGCGTTCACATCCCGGCGCAGTTCGATCACAATACGCATACCGGTTCGGTCCGATTCATCCCGCAGATCCGTGATGCCGTCTACACGTTTTTCTTTCACCAGCTCGGCGATCTTCTCGATCAGGCGGGCTTTATTGACCAGATAAGGTATCTCCGTAACAACGATACGGCTCTTGCCGTTGGCCATGGTCTCAATATCCGAAACGCAGCGGACACGGATCTTGCCGCGGCCAGTCCGATAGGCTTCTTCGATTCCGGCTTTGCCTAAGATCGTGGCGCCTGTCGGGAAATCCGGCCCTTTGACGATATCCATAACTTCTTCAATGGTCGTTTCCCGGTCTTCCTGTATTTCATTGTCAATGATCTTCACCACGGCGCCGATCACTTCCCGCAGGTTGTGGGGCGGAATATTCGTCGCCATACCGACAGCGATTCCGGAAGTACCGTTGCACAGAAGGTTCGGATATCGTGCAGGAAGAATCGACGGTTCTTTCTCCGTCTCATCGAAGTTCGGCACGAAATCCACGGTATCTTTATTGATATCGGCCAGCATCTCCATCGATATCCGACTGAGTCTGGCTTCTGTATAACGCATGGCGGCCGCGCCGTCGCCGTCTATGGAGCCGAAATTGCCGTGTCCGTCCACAAGCGGATAGCGGGTGGACCAGTCCTGCGCCATGTTAACCAGAGCGCCGTAGATCGAGCTGTCGCCGTGGGGATGGTATTTGCCCATGGTATCGCCGACGATACGGGCGCATTTTCTGTGAGGCTTGTCCGGACCGTTGTTCAGTTCGATCATGGAATAAAGGACACGTCTCTGAACCGGCTTTAAGCCGTCCCGTACATCCGGCAGAGCCCTGGAAGCGATAACGCTCATGGCATAATCGATATACGACTTCTCCATGGTATCCTTCAGATCGATGTCCTGTATTTTATCAAATACATTCGGTTCCATAAAATGTCCTCCTGTTGCTGCTGTATGCTGTTCCTGTAATTCGATTGCTCCGCGATACCCGGATCTGTCTGCAGTTCAAACTGCTGCCTGACAGCCTTATATATCCAGATTCTGCACTTTTCTCGCATTCGCCTCAATGAATTCCCTTCGCGGCTCCACCTGATCGCCCATAAGGATCGTAAATGTCAGATCCAGTTCCGACGTCACGTCTTCATCCATATTGACGCGCAGAAGAATCCTGCGCTCCGGGTCCATCGTGGTCTCCCAAAGCTGCTCCGGATCCATCTCTCCCAGACCTTTGTAACGCTGGATCTTGTTGTTATTATCGCGGCCGATATCGGTCAGGATCTGATTCAGTTCCGGATCGCTGTAAGCGTACCAGATCCGCTTGTTCTTCTCGATCTTATAAAGCGGCGGCTGCGCCAGATAGACATGTCCCTGCCTGATCAGCTCCGGCATGAACCGGTAAAGGAACGTCAAAAGCAGGGTGCTGATATGGGCGCCGTCCACATCTGCATCGGTCATGATGATGATCTTATGGTAACGAAGCTTCGTTATATCGAAATCTTCATGGATACCGGTTCCGAAAGCGGTGATCATGGCCTTGATCTCAGCGTTGGCGTAGATCTTGTCGAGGCGTGCTTTCTCCACATTCAGGATCTTGCCGCGCAGCGGAAGGATCGCCTGAGTATCCCTGACGCGGGCCGTCTTGGCGGAACCGCCGGCGGAGTCTCCCTCCACGATATAGATCTCGCATTTTTCCGGATCCTTATTCGAACAGTCGGCCAGCTTCCCGGGAAGAGCCATGCCCTCCAGAGCGGTCTTTCTGCGAGTAAGCTCACGAGCCTTGCGGGCCGCGGCTCTGGCCCTCTGCGCCAGGATCGACTTCTCACACATCGCCTTGGCTACCGTCGGATTCTGCTCCAGATAATAGGTCAGCTGCTCGCTGACAATGGAATCCACAGCTACCCTGGCTTCGCTGTTGCCCAGCTTCTGCTTGGTCTGTCCTTCAAATTGGGGTTCCTCGATTTTCACGCTGATGATCGCGGTCAGACCCTCGCGGATATCTTCGCCGCTGAGCGCAGGATCGCTGTCCTTTAGAAGCTTGTTCTTCTTGGCGTAGTCGTTGAACGTCTTCGTCAGCGCGTTCTTAAAGCCGGTCAGATGCGTTCCGCCTTCCGGCGTATTGATATTATTGACAAATGTATAGATATTCTCCGTGTAAGCGTCGTTGTGCTGCATGGCCACTTCCACATAGACGTTCTCTCTGGTTCCTTCACAGTAGATCACGTTCTCATACAGAGGCGCTTTGCCCTTGTTCAGATACGTGACAAACTCCTGGATACCGCCCTCATAGTGGAACGTCTTCTCGATCTTCTCCTCGCGGTCGTCCCGGAGCGTGATCTTCAGAGCCTTCGTCAGAAATGCGGTCTCCTGCAGACGGATCCGCAGCGTATCGTAATCATAGACAGTTTCCTCGAATATTTCCTTATCCGGCATAAATGTGATCTTCGTGCCGTGCTGATCCATGGGACAATCCCCGATGATCTCCAGTTCAGACGCGACTTTTCCACGTTCATAGCGCTGATGATACACTTTTCCTTCGGTATAGATCGTTACCTCCAGCCATTCGGAAAGAGCGTTCACCACGGAAGCGCCTACGCCGTGAAGACCGCCGGAAACCTTATATCCTCCGCCGCCGAACTTTCCGCCGGCATGAAGCACCGTGAAGACGACTTCAACCGCGGGAAGGCCTGATTTCTTCTGGATTCCTACAGGAATACCGCGGCCGTTATCGATAACCGTAATAGAATTATCGCTGTTGATCTGAACGTCGATCTGTGTGCAGACTCCGGCCAGCGCCTCGTCGACGGAATTATCCACGATCTCATAAACCAGATGATGAAGACCTCTGGCAGACGTACTTCCGATATACATACCGGGTCTTTTTCTTACGGCTTCCAGCCCCTCCAGTATCTGAATTTGGTCAGCTCCGTATTCAGCACTCATTTAATTAAGCCTCCTGTTCATTTCGCTGGTTACTGTGCCCTCTACGACACGATAGATCTGATCGATCGGAAACCGGCGGCTTAGGAAATCCTCAAGCCCCGTGCAGGTGATCAGCGTCTGGATCTGATCGATGCCTTCAAGAAGATGCTCCTGTCTGCTTCCGTCCAGCTCCGACAGAACGTCGTCAAGAAGCAGCACCGGATAATCCTTAACTATATATTTGACAAGTTCGATTTCCGCCAGCTTTAGCGACAGCGCGGCTGTCCTCTGTTGACCCTGGGAACCGAACTTCCGGATATCGATTCCATTTACAATAAAACTCATATCGTCCCTGTGCGGTCCGACCGTCGTAGTTTTTAATTTTATATCAACTTCACGGTTTTTCTTTACCGCCGCTTCCAGATCGCTTATTTCCGTATCCGGCTCGTAGGACAGATTCAGTATCTCTTTCTCTCCTGACAGCTTCCGGTGAATCCCGATAATGATATCATTCAGCTTCCGGATGAATTCCCGGCGGAACCGGATCACCTGGCTGCCATACTGAACCAGCTGCATATCCCATACGTCCAACATATTTTCATAATCCGAATGGAACGGCAGTTCTTTTAAAAGCTTATTTCTCTGAATGATCACCTTATTATACCGGATCAGAGCATGGACGTACAGTTTATTCAGCTGGCAAAGCTCCATATCTATGAATCTGCGCCGCTCCGCAGGACCGTTTTTGATAATATTCAGATCCTCAGGTGAAAAGAATACCACATTAACAATACCGAACAATTCGCTCGCTTTTCGGATCGGAATGCCGTTGATCGCAACGCCCTTGGGTTTATTCTTCTTCAGGTGCATATCGATGCGGTAGGGAACGTCCTTTTTTCTCACATTCAGCTTGATATGGGATTCTTCTTTATCAAACTGGATGATCTCCCGGTCCCTGCTTCCGCGATGGGATTTGGTCGTGCAGCATACGTAAACAGCCTCCAGAATATTCGTCTTGCCCTGAGCGTTATCCCCATAGAGAATGTTCGTACCGGAACTGAAATCCATATGTAACTGTCCGTAATTGCGGTAATTCTCAAGTTCTATGGATTCTATTACCATGGCCGGTCACGCCTCGATCTTAACAGTCTGTCCGTCGTACTCTATGACATCTCCGTCATGCAGCTTTTTGCCGCGCTGATATTCCACCTGGCCGTTTACCTTCACCCGGCCGTCCTGGATCGCGTATTTGGCATCCACGCCGCTGTCAGACAAGCCGGCCAGCTTTAGAGCTTGGCCGAGCTTGATATATTCATCGCGAATCTTCACGATCTCCATGATCCATTCTTCCTTTCATCCCGCCGACGGAAATACACGCTCCGATTCCGCCTGCGGATACCGCCTCTATCTGCGGCAATCACCGGTCAGACGGTTGCCGCGTTAAAGTTCACCGGCAGAATCAGATAGATGTAATTCTCATTCTCGTCCTTGATAAAGCACGGCGATTTAGGATTCATCATGTACAGATCCACTTCCTCATCGTCAATGATGCGCAACGCGTCCAACAGGAACTTGGGATTGAATCCGATCATCAGATCCTTGCCGGTCTTGCGGATCAAGACCTCCGCGTTCATCGTGCCGAAACTGGAATTCATCTTCAGCTGCATCACATTATCGGTTATATTCAATATGATCGGCTTCTTATCGTTCTCGCGGATCAGGATGCTGGCCCGGTCGATGCAGTCCAGAAATTCCCTGCGGTTGATCGTTACCTTCGTTGCGTAATCGCTGGAAAGCATCTGCTCGATGCGGAAATACTCTCCCTCGATCAGCCTGGATACCACTATCGTATCGTCAAATTCGAACAGAATATGATTCTTGCTGAAATAGATCAGCACTTCTTTTTCATTATCCCCGCCAAGAATCTTACTGATCTCACTGAGAGTCTTGCCGGGAACGATGACTTTTATATCATCATAGGTATCTTTTAGCGTCACATTGCGAATGGACATGCGGTGTCCGTCCAGTGAAACCACCTTCAGAAGATCCGCATGAACCTGGAACAGTTCGCCGGTCATCATCTTGTTGCTGTCGTTCGGCGATATGGAGAAGATCGTCTGACCGATCACATCCCTCAAACTGAACTGGGACAGACAGATATAGTGATCCTTCTCAATAAAAGGAAGATAGGAAAATTCTTCCCCGTCCCGCCCCTGAATATTGAATACGGAATTGTCACAGGATATGACGGTATTGAAATTTCCATCGGATTCAATGGTGATCGGAGAATCGCCGCCGGAAAACTTCCGGACGATCTCTGAAAACAGCTTGGCATCCAGAGCAATCTTTCCCCCGTTTACGATGGTCCCCTCCACCTTCGTCTCAATGCCAAGTTCCATATCGTTGGCCGTCAGCTTGATCTGACTGTCCTCCGCGTCGATCAGGATGCATTCCAATATCGACATGGTCGTCTTGGAAGGAACCGCCTTCAGTACAATGTTGATGGCATTCTGAAGATCGTCTTTCTGAAATGTGAGCTTCATGACTGTTGATAACTTCCTTTCGTGATTGATCGTAATATGTAAATATATGATTCAGTACTTTTTAGAAGACTTATTAGTAGGGGATGGGGACAAGTTTAAAACCTTAAAATCCCTTGCATATCCTCAAAAAAATGGTTTTGCTGCCCTGTGGAAAATAAGGCGCAAACCTTGGAAATACTTTCCGTTTGTCCACAGGGAAAAATACGTTCAGATTCCTTATGAACCTTATCCACAGGATATACCTTAGATTCCACTGCTGATTAACAGCTTATTGTGGACGGATTTTTTTCCTGATAACGTCGATGGTATTGGCAAGGGCCGCATCCGTCCGTATCTCTCTGGCAATCTTATCCCGGCCGTGGATAATTGTTGTATGATCGCGGCCGCCCAGATACTGACCGATCACCTGGAGAGAATCGCCTGTCATATCCTGACACAGATACATGGCGATCTGTCTCGGATAGGCGATCTCCTTGTTGCGCTTCTGGGAAGAGATGTCCAGGGTTGTGATTCCGAAATGATCGGCCACTACCTGAATGATCAGTTCCGAAGTGATCTTCCGTTCAGATCCCGGTGAAATGATGTCTTTCAGCGCTTCCTCCGCCAGGGCGATATCGATTTCCTTATTCTTCTCAAGCTTGGAGAGGGCGACGATCTTCGTCAGGGCTCCCTCCAGTTCACGGATGTTGGACTTGATATTGGTGGCAATGTACTTGATCACTTCATTATCTATATTATAGCCTTCCAGATCCTCCTTCTTGCGGAGGATGGCCATACGTGTTTCATAGTTGGGGGGCTGGATATCGACGGTAAGGCCCCATTCGAACCGGGAGCGCAGCCTTTCTTCCAGCGTCACGAAATCCTTCGGCGGTTTGTCGGAGGAGATAATGATCTGCTTCTTAGACTCATACAGCGTGTTGAACGTGTGGAAAAACTCTTCCTGTGTGGACTCTTTTCCGATGATAAACTGGATATCGTCGATCAGAAGCACGTCAATATTCCGATATTTCTCGCGAAATTCGGTAGTTGTAATATTATTCTTATTACGGATGGCGTCGATCAGTTCGTTGGTGAACTTCTCGGACGTTACATAGAGGATCCTGGCACTGGGATTATTCTTTAATATAAAATTAGCGATGGAATGCATAAGATGCGTCTTGCCAAGACCTACGCCTCCGTAGATGAACAGCGGGTTATATATCTCGCCCGGAGATTCGGCCACGGCAAGAGAAGCCGCATGCGCCAGATTGTTGTTCGGGCCTACGACGAAGGTTTCAAAGGTATAGCGGGGATTCAGGTTCGCTTCCTGAATCAGGGACTGGTTTACGTCCGCGGAAGGGGTCTGGATCAGGTGCTTGCCGCCGGAACGCTTATCCGGCGACGAGATATCGTCGTCGGTGATCAGTTCGATGGTACACGAAAAACCGGTGACTTCTGCGATGGACACCTGAAGCTGTTTTTCATATCTCTTTTTAATGATGGTCACATAATGGGGGCTGGAATCCGGTACAAGTATCTTTACTGTATTGTTTTCGACAGCATAAGGCTTCAAGGGAAGGAGCCATGTATCATAGGATGGTTCCGATACGTCGTACTCTTCCCGCAGATGAAGCAGGATGTCCTCCCACTGGCTTTTCAGTTGTTCAAGCATTTCTTTCTCCTAACCTATCGTAAGATCCTGCGTCGCAGGCATATAAATCCACTCTCTTATCTATTTTATAATAAAGACCGGATTTTTGCAATGGAAAATCGAAATTGTTTGTGGATAACTGCGTTGAAACGTGCCGGCGAAAAGGAATAGGATGCGATAATAAAGGACAAAGCTGAAAAAAGAATATGTTTCCACAATTTATCCACAACCTGTGGATAAGTTGATAAATCTATGCAGGATTTATTTTTCTGTTGACGATGGAGGAGAATTTCTATATAATGCAGATGTATTGCATTGTATCTTTTAAAAAAGAACAGTAGCAGGAGGGAAAAATGAATACTGTAAAAAAAGACACTCGTTGGATGACCAGTGTCGCACTTATGGCAGCGATCGTGATCCTTTTGGCGAATACGCCTCTGGGAATGATCCAGCTTCCTATTATTAAGGCGACAACTGTACACATTCCGGTAATCATCGGAGCCGTTATGCTGGGACCTCTGGCCGGAGCGATCCTTGGAGCAATTTTTGGAATCTGCTCCATGATATCTAATACCATGGCGCCGAGTCTTCTGTCCTTCGCTTTTTCTCCGTTTATGAGTACGACAGGAATCGTAGGCGCTGTGAAAGCGGTGTGGATATCTGTGGGATGCCGTGTACTGATCGGCGTTGTATCCGGATGGCTGTGGATATTATTGAAAAAGCTTCGGATGAACCGGTACGCTGCTCTTGCGGTGACCGGATTTGTTGGATCCATGACCAATACGGTCACAGTCATGGGAAGTATTTTCTTCCTTTTAAGAAATGAATATGCCAGCGCAAGAAGCGTGGTCGGCGCCAGGGAGGTATTCAGTCTGATCATGGTGACCGTCACATCATCCGGTATTCCGGAGGCTATCGCGGCCATGATCCTGGTAGCCGTGATCGGTTCGGCTCTTCTCTACGCGATGTCGAAAATGCCGGAATACGGCCGCAGACAAGTCAGAGGGCATAAAGCCTGATTATTAAAAATCTATATCTAGTTGTAAAGAATACAATCAATACAAATTATGGGAACGGTAATTTTAAGAAAAAATACCGCTCCCTTTTTTGTAAGATTTTGCTTGACTTCCAACGTTTCCTTCTATATAATTGTAACGATGTTTAATTTAGAAGAGCTCTGAAAGAGGAGGTGTTGAACGCGATGAAGATGACATTTCAGCCTAAGAGAAGACAGAGATCAAAAGTTCATGGTTTCAGGGCCAGAATGAGTACTCCGGGCGGAAGAAAAGTTTTAGCCGCGAGAAGAGCAAAAGGAAGAGCCAGATTATCTGCTTAATCGCTTATGCGGAGAACCCGCCGGCGGCGGCTTCTCCTGTATGCTCGTGTAATTGACAGGCCGCAAGGAATTGTGGCCTTGTTTATTTTTTAATGAAAGCGCGGGAGGACGCATGAAGAGGTTCCCTTCTATTAAGAAGAACAGCGAATTTCAGAGAATTTACAAAAGCGGAACTTCTTATGCCAACCGG
The DNA here is from genome assembly GCA_947589095.1 of uncultured Lachnospiraceae bacterium. Classification (GTDB taxonomy): domain Bacteria; phylum Bacillota; class Clostridia; order Lachnospirales; family Lachnospiraceae; genus UBA3402. The sequence continues at coordinate 13,153 of CANQBX010000058.1, read as the reverse complement.
CTGCTGGTTATGTATGTAAAGCCGTCGGAGCATTCCGGTACGAGAATCGGAATCTCCGTCAGCAGGAAGGTAGGAAACAGCGTGGTACGTCACCGGATCACCAGGCTGATTCGGGAAATATTCAGATTACACAAATTAGAGACGGATTCTGGATTAGACATCATCGTGGTCGCGAGACCCGCGGCAAAGGAATCAGATTTCAGAAAAATGGAAAGTGCCTACATGCACTTGTGCGGACTGCATAACATCAGAAAGGAATCGAAGTGAGATTGGTATGGTAAAGAAGTTTTTGATTCTTTGCATCAGGGGTTATCAGATTTTTCTGTCTCCTTTGAAAGTCAATTTTCACTGTATTTACACGCCTACGTGCTCTCAATACGCCATTGAGGCACTGGAGAAGTACGGCGTGGTGAAAGGATTATGGTTGTCCATACGGAGAATCCTAAGATGTCATCCGTGGGGCAGAGGCGGTTATGACCCAGTTCCGTAGAACGAGGAGGTAATGGATTGAATTTTTTAGTACTGACTAAGGTAGGCGGACCATTTGGGGTGATCGTTCAGGTACTTGGATGGATCATGGAGATCCTGTTTGCATTCACGAACCTGTTCGGGGTCGTGAATATAGGTCTGAGCATCATTCTGTTTACGTTAGTGACAAAGCTGATTTTGTTCCCCTTATCATTAAATCAGCAGAAATCCAGCAAGATCCAGGCTGTCATTCAGCCTGAGATCCAGGCAATTCAGAAAAAGTATAAGGGAAAGAATGACAATGAGTCGATGATGAAGATGAATGTGGAGACCAGGGCGGTCTATGAGAAGTATGGAGCTTCCATGACCGGCGGCTGTCTCCCGCTTCTGATTCAGTTTCCCATCATGATCGGCCTGTATCAGGTTATCTATAAGATTCCTGCGTATGTGGGCATGGTGCGGAATTATTTTGAAGTGATTATGGATAAGCTGCCGGCGAATTTTGCTTCCAATGAAGTATTTATGAAGCTGGCTCAGAGTCAGGCCCTTGGCAACGCAGATTTCTCCGATGCGGATAAAGTGGTCGATCTTCTGTACAAGCTGACCAGACCCCAGTGGGCGGAGCTGGCCGGCGTATTTCCGGAGATCACAAGTGCTGTGACCAGTGCCGGGGAGAATGCGATCGAAGCGGTTAACCGGATGCAGAATTTTCTGGGGATCAACGTCGCTTACACACCGATGAATGTTATCACCGGATTTTTCGGCGGCAATGAAGAATTCGGAATTCTGGCCTGTATCATGGCTTTCGTGATTCCGATCCTATCCGGTCTGTCCCAGTGGTACTGCACAAAGCTGATGACAGTCAATCAGCCGGAACAGCCGGACGACGCTCCGGGTTCAAGCCTGATGAAGTCCATGAACGTTACGATGCCGATCATGTCGCTGGTATTCTGCTTTACCCTTCCGCTGGTCATCGGTATCTACTGGGTGGTCAGCAGTTTGTTCCAGATGGGACAGCAGATCTATATGAACCATTATATGGCGAAGGTCGATATCGACGAACTGATCCGGAAGAATGTGGAGAAGGCCAATAAGAAACGCGCCAAGAAGGGACTTGCTCCCAATAAGCCGACGACGATCGCCCAGGCGATGAAAGCTATGCAGGAAGCCGAAGCGAAGGAAAAGGCCGAGCTGGAGAAGAAGACTGCGAAAACGAAAAAGCTTGTGGAGGATTCTACGGCATATTACAATCAGAATGCAAAGCCCGGAAGCCTAGCGTCGAAGGTTAATATGGTCCAGAAGTATAACGAAAAACACGAAAAGCATTGATAAGGGAAATAGATCAGGAGGGTATTTATGGATGTAACAAGAGTTACAGCGAAAACTTTGGATGAAGCTATCACAAAGGCAGCTATTGATCTGGGAACTTCCAGCGATAATCTGGATTATACGATAGAAGAACAGAAGTCCGGTATTTTCGGTCTGGGTAAGAGCGTAACGATCAAAGCGCATAAGAAGTCTGAAGGGGATCTGGATGATCTGTATGCGGCGGTAGTTGAAGGAAGAGAAGAGAAGAAATCCGCGCCGAAGGCCGCGTCCGAACCGGCGAAGGTGAAGGATATTCCCAGACAGCAGCCCGCGAAGGATTATGTGAAGCCTGTTCCGAGAAACGAATTCAAGGATCAGAAGAAAGACGAACCGTCTCAGAAGAAGGAAGTCAAGAAAGAGAAGAAAGATAATTATAAGGAATTCAAGACCGAATTCAAGACTGAGTCCAAATACGAAGTAAAGAGTATGAAGGGCAAGGAGAAAGATACCAAGAGCGCTGAAAAAGAAGCTCCTAAGAAGGAGCAGCAGAAGCCGGTTCAGAAGCAGGCGTCGAAGCAGACCCAGAATCAGAAGGATATCCAGAAAAATAATCAGAGAAATTCTTACAGGGAAAGCATTGAAGCGGAGAAGGAAGCCTTAAGACTGGCAGAGGAAAAGAGGGCAGAGAAAGAAAGAGACCGGAAGGAGAATAAGAAGCCTTCGAATATCGAAGCCTGCAAAACCGCCGCGACGGATTTTCTTACCAAGGTATTCGCGGCTATGGATATGAAGGTGGATGTGGATACGGTTTACGATGACGAAGAAGTAGAACTGATCGTAAATCTGTCCGGCGAGGATATGGGAATTCTGATCGGCAAGAGAGGACAGACTCTGGATTCTCTTCAGTATCTGGTAAGCCTGGTCGTGAACAAGCAGACGGAAGGATATCTTCGCGTAAAGCTCGACACAGAGAATTACAGGGCCAGGAGGAAAGAAACTCTGGAGATTCTCGCTAAGAATATTGCTTATAAGGTAAGAAGAACAAGGCACAGCGTATCTCTGGAGCCGATGAATCCTTATGAGAGACGCATCATTCATGCGACGCTTCAGAATGACAAATACGTAGTTACCAGAAGCGAGGGCGAGGATCCTTATCGTCATGTGGTCGTATCTCTGAAACGGGAGGCCAGAGAAAGAGACCGCAGAGGCGGATACAGCAGACATAACGGCAGCCCGAATAATCAGTATCAGAATAATCAGAGCAACCAGGAAAGCGGCGAAACAGAAATATAATGCAAGACCTCCGATAAGGGCCGGAATTGTTCCGGCCCTTTTTAAAAAATGTATTACGGAGAAATCATTTTATGAGAACGGATACGATAGCTGCCATCGCTACAGGGCTTACGGATTCCGGGATCGGAATCGTACGGATCAGCGGACCGGACGCGTTCGATGTGATCGGCAGAATATTTATAAAAAAGAGCGGCGCTCCCGCAGACGTGACGAGATCCCATACGGTGCAGTATGGTTTTATCTGTGCGGACGGTGAAATAATAGACGAAGTGCTGGTCATGATCATGAAAGGTCCGCACAGTTATACCGGTGAGGATACAGCTGAGATCGATTGTCATGGCGGCATACTGGTGATGCGGAAAATTCTGGAAGCTGCGCTGAAAAACGGGGCCAGGGCGGCAGATCCGGGAGAATTTACCAAAAGGGCGTTTCTGAACGGAAGGATCGATCTGTCCCAGGCGGAAGCAGTGATCGACGTGATCAATGCGAAAAATGACTACGCGCTCAAAAATTCCATGAAGCAGTTAAGCGGGAAAGAGTCTGAAAAGATCCGTAAACTGCGGGAGAAGATCCTTTATGAAATCGCATATATCGAATCAGCTCTGGATGATCCTGAACATATTTCTCTGGACGGATACAGGGGGAATCTTAGCAATACGCTGAATGAGATAACAGATCAGGTTCGAAAGCTTATAGATTCCGCGGATTACGGACGAATTATATCGGAAGGTGTCCGAACCGTGATCGTAGGAAAACCGAATGCGGGAAAATCATCGCTTTTAAACGCGCTTCTGGGAGAAGACAGGGCTATTGTTACAGAAATTGCGGGAACTACAAGAGATACTCTGGAAGAACAGGTCCGCTTCGGCGATATCAGCCTTCGAATCGTGGATACCGCGGGAATCCGGAATACCGATGATATCGTTGAAAAGATCGGCGTGGACCGGGCGCGTGACGCGGCTGCAGACGCGGATCTGATCATCTGCATGATCGATTCCTCGGTTCCTCTGGATGAGAATGATTATGAAATCATGGATATGATACAGGGCCGGAAAGCCATTGTCCTTTTAAACAAGTCAGATCTGCCGGCGGCAGTGGATATCCTTTCGCTTGCCGGTATGGAAAAGCTGGCAGGGCAAAAGCTTATTGCTGTTTCTGTAAAGGAGGAAACAGGCTTTGATGAACTGAAGGAAACCATTCAGGATATGTTCTGCAGGGGAAATATTCATTTTAACGATGAGATATTGATAACGAATCTGCGGCATAAGGAAGCGCTTCATAAAGCTCTGGCCAGTCTTGAGATGGTAAAAGACAGTATTCGCAGCGGTCTGCCGGAAGATTTTTTCTCCATTGATCTGACGGACGCTTATACACAGCTCGGAAGTATCATCGGTGAAGCGGTGGAGGATGATGTGGTTAATGAAATATTCAGCCGATTTTGCATGGGAAAATGATATTGCAATTTCAGAAAATGTTACAGATAAACAATCCGTGAGGGAGTAAAATGACGGGATGCGGAAGGATTAAGATAAATGGCGGTTCTGGAAGAATATTATGATGTTGTGGTAGTAGGGGCCGGACACGCGGGATGCGAAGCGGCTCTTGCCTGTGCGCGCCTGGGTCTGGAAACGATTCTGTTCACGGTCAGCGTGGACAGTATTGCCCTGATGCCCTGCAATCCGAATATCGGTGGAAGTTCCAAGGGTCATCTGGTGCGGGAACTGGACGCGCTCGGCGGCGAGATGGGAAAAAATATAGATAAAACATTTATACAATCCCGGATGCTGAATGAATCCAAAGGTCCGGCGGTTCATTCTCTGCGGGCGCAGGCGGACAAACAGGATTACTCCCGGCAGATGCGGAAGACCCTGGAGAATACAGATCATCTGACAATACGGCAGGCGGAAGTATCGGAGATCGTAACGGAAGAACTATGCTTAGACAGCGACTATCTGCAGAATGAATCGTCAGAAACATTTTCGCGGAAGAATAAAAAATACCGTATGAATGGTGTTAAAACGGTATCCGGCGCCTTTTATCACGCAAAAGCAGTTGTTCTGGCTACGGGAACTTATCTGAAAGCCAGATGTATTTTCGGAGATGTGAGCAATTATACCGGTCCAAACGGACTGCAGGCGGCCAATCATCTGACAGATTCCCTGAAAGCCCATGGAATTGAAATGTTCCGTTTTAAGACAGGAACTCCGGCCAGGGTCGACAGAAGAAGCCTTGATTTCAGCAAGATGGAGGAACAGCCGGGCGATGAATATATCCAGCCGTTTTCGTTCTCCACAGATCCGGATGCCGTGCAGAAAAAGCAGGTTTCCTGCTGGCTTACTTATACAAACGAAAAAACCCATGAGATCATTCGTCAGAACCTGGACCGGTCGCCGCTCTTTTCCGGTGAAATAGAGGGAACCGGACCCAGATACTGCCCTTCCATTGAGGATAAAGTAGTAAAATTTCCGGATAAAGAAAGGCATCAGATATTTGTAGAGCCGGAAGGACTTTATACGAATGAAATGTATCTGTCCGGCATGTCAAGTTCGCTGCCGGAAGATGTGCAGCACGCTATGTATAAGACAGTGCCCGGATTGGAGCATGTGAAGATTGTCAGAAACGCCTACGCGATCGAATACGACTGTATCAATTCACTGCAGCTGAAACCGTCTCTTGAATTTAAGTCCATTGAAGGACTATTCAGCGGCGGCCAGTTCAACGGAAGTTCCGGATACGAGGAAGCGGCTGTTCAGGGGTTCATGGCCGGAGTAAACGCGGCAATGAAAATTCTGGGCCGGGAGCCATATGTACTGGATCGCTCTCAGGCTTATATCGGAGTGCTGATCGACGATCTGGTTACAAAAGAGAATCATGAACCTTACCGTATGATGACATCGAGAGCCGAATACCGCCTGCTTTTGCGTCAGGATAACGCGGATCTGCGTCTTAGGGCAATCGGTCATGATATTGGGCTGGTGAGTGATGAAGAATATGCAAAAACCTGTGAAAAAGAGAGGCTGATCGAAGAAGAGATCCTGCGTTTGAAGAGGACAAACATTGGCGTGAATTCTCAAGTACAGGAATTTCTGACGAAGCATGATAGTACGCCTTTAAAGAGCGGAATTACACTGGCTGAACTGGTAAGAAGGCCGGAGCTTGATTATATTATGTTAACTGAATTAGATGAAGAACGTCCGAAATTAGCGAAGGACGTGATAGAACAAGTTAACATAAATATAAAATACGAAGGATATATCCATAGGCAGAAGCAGCAGGTAGAACAGTTCAGAAAACTGGAAAAGAGAAAATTAAATATAGATTTTGATTATCGTCAGATTAAAGGTCTTCGATTGGAAGCGGCGCAGAAGCTGAATCTTTATAAGCCGGTCAGTATTGGTCAGGCATCCAGAATATCAGGCGTGTCGCCGGCAGATATATCGGTTCTGTTGGTGTACTTTGAAAAATATGGCGTAAGCAGCGAGAAAATCAAGTGAGTGGGATTTAGTCAGGAAGACGATAATATTTCAAGATGAATCGTGTGACCAATGGGGATATGTATTATGGATAATCATTTTAAATTGTGGATAACTGAAGGAATGAAAGAGATTTCTGTGGATTTATCCGATAATCAGGTGGAACAATTCTTTCTATATTATAAAATGATGATTGAGTGGAACCAGGTCATGAATCTGACGGCAATTACAGATATGAGAGATGTTGTGTTTAAGCATTTCGTTGACAGCGTTTCTCTTGTGAAATCAATAGATGTTTCACGTGAAACATCCTTGATCGATGTAGGTACCGGAGCTGGCTTTCCCGGAATTCCGCTAAAAATTATGTATCCAGAGTTAGAGGTTACGCTGTTGGATTCATTAAATAAGCGTGTTCGATTTCTGAATGAAGTGGTTGAAAAGATTGGACTGAAGAAAATTTCAGCAGTGCATGGACGGGCAGAGGACGTCGGAAGAAATCCGAAATATCGAGAAAAATATGATATATGTGTATCGCGGGCCGTTGCGAATCTGGCGACGCTTTCGGAATACTGTTTACCCTTCGTGAAGATGGGGGGGAGTTTTGTATCGTATAAATCGGGAGCGATTGAAGATGAGTTAACACAGGCAAAGAATGCGGTGAAAATACTGGGTGGTATAGTTGAAAATGTGGTAAATTTTCGAATTGAGGAGATTGATGCGGAGAGAAGTCTGGTGCGAATTTTGAAGAGAGACAGAACGCCTTTGAAATATCCGCGAAAGGCAGGGGTGCCGGGAAAGGAGCCTTTGGGGGTGTAACGATTGAGAGGCAGTTTCGTTGGGATATTGTTGTTGCGAATGTTGGTATTAGTATAGTAGGGGAATGATTGCGTATTGCATATTTGGATGTGGGAAGTACGCGTGAGAGGCAGGAGATGTGGTATACCCTGAGCACTCATGATGACGGAGGAAAGTCTGTCTAACTGTAAAAACAGACTAACCCTTCTTCGTAAATCGCACTCAGAGTATGCCGCATCCCCCACTTCTCACGCTGGTTTTCTCTGGCTTAATGGAGAAGAATAGAACTCTCTCCTTTGATTAGTTGTTATTCTGTTTTACAAATTTGTTGGTTAGTCGCTTTTTTTTAATTGTAGTCTGCGAAAACACAGCGAATGAGGGTCTCTCCGTCTGTACGATTTGTGAATGAGGGTTAGACGTTCTTATATGAAAAAAGGCCACCTACGGGATCGTAGTCCCTGACCACAACTCAGGGACGGAGCACAAGCCGAGTGAGAAAATCTTTCAAGATTTCTCACGAATTTGAGGGTGCCTCGAATGCGTCCTTTTTTCGTCTTAGAATCTCTTCCCTCCGAAACCATGAGCACAGGCAGAAAGACCCTCACTCGTGTATCTTTCACAACAAAATCCGAATCATACATCTTTCAACTCTCCCAAAAATTTCAAAATATCCATATGAAAAATCCCCAAAGTATGCTATACTTATATTCGTGCCACAGAAAGGAACTTCATAATGGGAAGAATTATTGCAATCGCGAATCAAAAAGGCGGTGTAGGCAAAACGACAACCGCCATTAATCTCTCCGCCTGTTTAGCAGAAGCCGGGCAGAAAGTATTGCTGGTAGATTTTGATCCACAGGGAAATGCGACCAGTGGTGTTGGTCTGGAGAAGGATGAACAGGAAAAGACAATTTATGAATTACTGGTGGGGGAATGCCAGATGGATGAGTGTCTGGAGAGAAATGTTCAGGAGAATCTGGATGTCCTTCCTTCGAATATGGATCTGGCTGGAGCAGAGATCGAGCTGCTGGAATTTGAGAATAAAGAAACGGTTTTGAGAACACATCTTAAAGAGATCGAGAAGTTTTATGATTATGTAATCATAGACTGCCCTCCCTCTTTGAATATTCTTACGATCAATGCATTGACAGCTGCAGATACGGTATTGATTCCGATCCAGTGCGAATACTATGCTCTGGAGGGATTGAGTCAGGTTCTGAATACGGTAAACCTGGTGAAACGTAAGCTAAATCCGCAGCTTGAAACAGAAGGCGTAGTTTTTACTATGTACGACGCCAGGACAAACCTGTCGCTGCAGGTGGTTGAAAATGTGAAGAGTAATCTGAACCAGAATATTTATAAGACGATTATTCCGCGGAATGTCCGCCTGGCAGAAGCGCCAAGCCATGGTATGCCGATCAATATATATGATTCCAGATCTGCCGGTGCGGAAAGTTACCGTTTGTTAGCTGCTGAAGTAATAAGTCGAGGGGAGGATTTCTGATGGCGAAGAAAAGAGGTTTGGGAAAAGGCCTTGGGGCTATTTTTGGAGAAGATGTGATCAATGAAAACCGATCGGCTGTCGATGGCAGGAATGTTTCACGTGAAACATCCGGCAGAAATGACGAAAGCACTTATGAATCGTTGAACCAGGATCATAATTCGATGATCATGGAAAACGGAGCCAAATACGAAGCGAGAAAAGCACCTGTTAAAGAGGAGCCGGGAAAAGAATATATGGTGAAGCTGTCGCTGGTAGAACCAAACAGTGAGCAGCCCCGCAAGAATTTTGAAAGGGAACAGATCAGCGAGCTTGCGGATTCCATTAAGAAGTATGGAGTTCTTCAGCCTCTTCTTGTCCAGAAAAAAGGAGCTCATTATGAAATTATAGCCGGCGAGCGCAGATGGCGTGCTGCGAGAGAAGCTGGGCTGAAAGAGATTCCTGTTGTAGTAAAAGAGTATTCAAAACAGCAGGCAATGGAAATCTCTCTGATCGAGAATATTCAGCGTACCGATCTGAATCCGGTAGAGGAAGCGCAGGCTTATCAGCAGCTGATGCAGGAGTTTGATCTGACACAGGAAGAAATCGCAGAGAGGGTTTCAAAGAATCGCTCGACGATCACCAATAGTCTTCGGCTTTTAAAACTGGACAAACGGGTTTTAGAATTTCTCGTACAGAATCAGATCACCGGGGGACATGCGCGGGCCCTGTTGGGATTGGAAGATAATGAACAACAATATCAGGCCGCATTGAAGATTATTAATGAGAAGATGAGTGTCCGCGATGTTGAGAGGTTTGTTAAGCATTTCAATAAGCCAGAGAAACGTCGGAAAGAGAAGGAAGAAGAGAAGGACATTTCATTCATTTTCAAAGATCTGGAAGAACGTATGAAGCAGGCTGTCGGAACGAAGGTAACGATCAATCGCCGGGACCGCAATAAAGGAAAGGTCGAGATTGAATATTATTCACAGGCAGAGCTGGAGCGGATCGTGGAATTGCTGGAATCTCTGCAGAGATAATCAAAGTAATTAAAGAAAACGAGGAGAAACATATGGAAAACAGCATGCTGAACCGGTGGCCGATCGATCCGGGAATTGTAATCATAAGCCTTTCGGCTGTCACAATTCTGCTTCTGGTCATGGTTATCATCTGCATTCTGCAGAACAATAAGATGTACCGAAGATATGACGCGTTTATGCGGGGAAGAGACGCGGAATCATTGGAACAGATTATTATGGATATTGTGGAAGAGAACAGGGAAATAAAATTGCAGGATCGGGCAACGAAGGAGACGATGAAAGCCGTTACCAAGAGTGTCAAAGGCTCCTTCCAGAAATTCGGGATGGTCAAGTACAATGCGTTTAAGGGAATGGGCGGAAATCTGAGTTTCGCATTTGCCATGCTCGATATGAATAATACAGGCTTTATTCTGAATTCTGTCCACAGCCGCGAAGGCTGCTATCTCTATATTAAAGATGTTGTGAACGGAGAAGCAGAAATTACCCTCGGAAATGAGGAAAAAGAAGCGCTGGAACAGGCCCTTGGATATTAAAAATACTTGTTGACGTTAATACGTTAAATTGATATAATACGTTCTAATAGGCTATAAAACTCATATAAGGAGGACAATTGTAATGTCATATGTTGACGAGATTTACACAAGAGTGGTGGAGCAGAATCCGAATGAGCCGGAGTTCCATCAGGCAGTGAAGGAGGTCCTGGACTCTCTGCGGCTGGTGATCGACGCGAATGAAGAGAAATACAGAAGCGTATCGCTTCTGGAGCGTCTGGTAGAGCCGGAAAGAATCATTTCCTTTCGTGTGCCGTGGGTAGATGACAATGGTAAGGTGCAGGTGAACAAGGGCTATCGTGTTCAGTTCAACAGCGCTATCGGTCCGTATAAGGGAGGTCTCCGGTTCCATCCGTCTGTAAATCAGGGCATTTTGAAATTCCTTGGTTTTGAGCAGGTATTTAAGAATTCTCTGACCGGTCTTCCCATCGGCGGCGGCAAGGGCGGTTCGAACTTCGACCCGAAGGGCAAGTCCGATCGTGAAGTAATGGCGTTCTGCCAGAGCTTTATGACAGAGCTTAGCAAATACATCGGCGCGGATGAGGATGTTCCGGCCGGCGATATCGGCGTAGGCGGCCGTGAGATCGGATATCTTTATGGTCAGTATAAGAGAATTACCGGTCTTTACGAGGGTGTTCTGACCGGAAAAGGCTTAAACTACGGCGGATCCCTGGTACGTACGCAGGCTACCGGCTATGGTCTTGTTTACATTGTAGACGAAATGCTGAAGGCCAACGGAAAAGATCTGGCTGGAAAAACTGTACTTGTATCCGGTTCCGGCAATGTGGCGATTTACGCGACCGAGAAGGCGCAGCAGTTGGGCGCCAAGGTCGTGGCTATGAGCGATTCCAACGGCTATGTCTATGACAAGGACGGCATTAAGCTGGATGTTGTCAAGGAAATCAAGGAAGTTCGTCGTGGCCGCATTAAAGAGTACGCGGCAGCGGTTCCGGGCGCAGTTTACACTGAGGGAAAGGGAATCTGGACAATTCCATGCGACATCGCTCTTCCGTGCGCGACCCAGAATGAACTGAATCTGGACGATGCCAAGGCATTGAAGGCCAATGGCTGCTTCGCGGTGGCGGAGGGCGCGAACATGCCGTCTACCAGGGAAGCGACCGATTTCTTCCTGGAGAACGGTATGCTGTTCATGCCGGGCAAGGCAGCGAATGCCGGCGGCGTGGCTACCTCCGCGCTGGAGATGAGCCAGAACAGCCAGAGGCTTTCCTGGACCTTCGAAGAGGTAGATGCAAAGCTGCATGGCATTATGGTCAATATCTTTGCAAAGGCGTCCGATGCTGCGGCCCGTTACGGTGTACCCGGCAACTATGTGGCTGGCGCTAATATCGCCGGCTTCGAGAAGGTTGCGGACGCCATGATGGCGCAGGGAATCGTGTAATAAGCAGAAAGAATACTTTAGGTCTTACTTAAGGAAAAGCCTGCCGAGAATGACAGGCTTTTCCTTGCCGAAATGATACCGTGATACGGAAATACCGCGGAACAGCCCGCATACACTGCAATGGGTGTATTTCCATATAGAAGGAGATTTCATGCACAAATATTTGCGTGCTGTAGGCTTTAGCCTGTATCAGAAAAAACATGATATTGAGGAACTGCTTGAAGAACTGATTCGGGATGCCCAGCCGTCTCAAATCCGGAAGATTCAGCTGGATTCAGAAACGAATCTGTGCCATGTCCGTACGGAAACAGCGCCGGATATGGGACTTGATATCTATGGCGAAATGGATGAATTCGGTACGATCCGTCCGGAATATTATCTTCCTTATCTGACAAGCCATGATCTGTCTTCTGAGGCGGACTGCAGTATTCAGCGCCATACGGAGAAGGAAACCTATGCCGGGCTGCTGGATGAGTACAAAGTGGGAATCTCTCTTATTTTCTATCTGGAAAACGTGATGGAATTCCGGGCGAGGAGTATCGCCCGTGAATCCACGGATGTGAGTTATGTAAACTTGGCTGCGCTTTCTGTAAAGGGCAAGATCCTTCTTCCGGTCAAAAAGACCGCTAAGCAGAAGGAAATGGCCAAGGTGGCGACGAAGGAACGCAATAGTCTGATGGAGGCGGCCAAGCGCGGCGATGAGGACGCCATGGAGACGCTGACGATCGAGGATATCGATCTGTATTCCCAGATATCCAGACGCGTAATGAAGGAAGACATCTATTCGATCATAGATACCTGCTTTATGCCATCGGGCATCGAGTGCGACCAGTATGCCGTCATCGGCGATATTATTTATATGGAACTGGTTCAGAATAAGATGACCGGCGAGGAGATCTATAATCTGAAGCTGGACTGCAACGATGTCATTTTCCATGTGGCGATCAACCGCAAGGATCTGATGGGCGAGCCGGAGATCGGACGTCGATTTAAGGGACAGATCTGGATGATGGGGACGGCGAAATTCGTATCTTGACGAATCGGTATTTTCTGATATAATAGTGTGTGCGGTAATACGCCTTGCTTGACAGATTCTGGTTATAAATTGAAGCAGATTTTTGACAGAATCGGTTGTGGTCTGGCGAACCGGGGGACAAACATGTTTCCGTAGCTCAGCAGGATAGAGCGACCGCCTCCTAAGAGAACCAAGAGCGTTCGCCTTTTTACGGAGGCCTCCCAAAAATTTAATAAATGTCTGCGTAGCTCAGATGGATAGAGCGACCGCCTCCTAAGCGGTAGGTCGGGTGTTCGAGTCACCTCGCGGACGCCAGCAAACACGCCGAAAG
>CANQBX010000057.1 GCA_947589095.1 uncultured Lachnospiraceae bacterium | reverse complement strand
TGCAAAACAGAGAAATAGAAAAACTTTATGTTTGAGGGTGTGAAAATGACTTCCCCGTCGGCTACCCCCTGGGAGGACTTTTCCTCTCTTGTCCATGCCCCTAAATACATATTCCGTACAGCTACATACCAAATCGACGGCCCGCCCAGGCAGGAAGGAGGTTAACTGAGCCGCGCAACCGTCTAACACATTATTTCCGACAGCGTTATGGTATTCGTTGCCGGGCACTATGAGGAGGAGACAATGCTTATGGCAAATTGCAGAGTTTGTGCAAACGAAAATAATATATTCGTCATTCCTGTCTGGCATAGATACACGTTAACCATCGAGGAGGCCGCCGGGTATTATCACATCGGTGAGGGCAAGCTGCGGTCTTTGATTGATGAACATCCCCATGAGGATTTCTATGTCATGAATGGAAACAGGGCGTTGATAAAGCGAGAAAAATTTGAACGCTATCTGGATCGGGTGACTGCCGTGTGAGAACCGCAAAAAGGGTACGGCGATTTGCCAATTTCCTATGATAAAACTGTACGGAGTGCCGGATTTGTGGTATTATGATAATGCAAGTCTGGCTCTCCTTACTGAGAGGAGAGATTCCATGAGCGAAAAAAGACGAGACAATCGGAACAGAATTTTGCGTGAAGGGGAATACCAGCGCACGGATGGGAGGTATCGGTTTCGCTATATCGATGAGGACGGTAATGAGAAGAATGTTTACAGTTGGCGGTTGGACAAAAATGACCCAACGCCAAAAGGCAAGAAGCGGGAGCCATCTCTGAGGGAAAAGGAGAAGCAGATCGAGGCTGATTTGTTCGACCACATTGTCACCAACGGAGGAAACTATACGGTATTGGAACTGGTAGAGAAGTATGTGTCTCTGAAAACCGGAGTACGTCATAATACTGCTGCCGGATACAAGACAGTCACCAACATTCTGAAGAAAGACGCATTTGGCCGGCAGAGAATTGATAAGGTTCGCCTGTCAGACGCGAAGGCCTGGCTTATTAAACTTCAGCAGGTGGACGGCAGAGGGTACAGTTCCATTCATTCTATCAGGGGCGTACTCCGACCGGCATTCCGCATGGCCGTAGATGACGATTTGATTCGCAAGAATCCGTTTGAGTTTGAACTGGCATCTGTGATCGTCAATGATTCCGTGACCAGAGAGGCGATTACCAGAAAGCAGGAGCGGGATTTACTGAAATTCATTCAGGAGGACAGGCATTTCTGCAGATATTACGAGGCGATTTATATCCTCTTTCATACGGGATTGCGGATCTCGGAGTTTTGCGGGTTGACGGTTCCTGATATTGATTTTGGCAATATGCGAATCAAGGTTGACCATCAGTTACAGCGCACATCGCAGATGGAATGTGTGATTCTGGAGCCGAAAACCAAAAGCGGTATCCGCTATGTACCGATGACTGGGGAAGTAGCCGCTTGTTTTCGACGTATCATTGCCAATCGGACGGCCCCAAAAGTGGAGCCGATGGTGGATGGCTATTTTGGATTCCTGTTTCTGGACAAGAACGACAGGCCTATGGTTGCCCTGCACTGGGAGAAATACATGGAGCATATCGTCGAGAAGTACAACAAGATCTACCGCGTCCAGATGCTGAAAGTTACCCCTCATGTATGCAGACACACGTTCTGTTCCAATATGGCGAAGTCCGGAATGAGCCCCAAGACATTGCAGTATATCATGGAGCATTCGGACATCAGCGTGACGCTGAACACCTATACCCACGTGCAGTTCGACGACGTGAAAGAAGAACTGCTCCGCGTGGCGGAGGCATGAAAGCCATTGGTAAAGAGATGATTTTTACCAATGATTTTACCAATATTGCAGGAGAAAACATGAGAGAATGCGGGAAGATATGAGAAGATATCCCGGAAGTGCAGAAAAGCGAAAACGTCGAAAAATCCTGCAATATTGGGCATTTGAGAAGAAATACAGGAGTTATATGGAGATATAAAAAGATGGTAAAAATACTATTTATCTGCCACGGCAACATCTGCCGCAGCCCCATGGCCGAGTTCGTCCTCAAAGATATCATTGACCGCCTCCACCGCTCGTCGCAGTTCGAGATCGCATCCGCGGCCACCAGCACGGAGGAGATCGGCAATCCGGTGCATCACGGAACCCGTGACTTGCTTAGGCGGAAGGGCATTTCCACTGCGGGCAAGTACGCGCGGCAGATGACGCGGCGGGATTATCAGGAGTATGATTATCTGATCGGAATGGATCAATGGAATATCCGCAATATGCTGCGGATCACGGGCGGAGATCCGGAGGGAAAGGTATCCAAGCTGCTGGATTTCACGGATCACCCGCGGGATATCGCAGATCCGTGGTATACCGGGGATTTCGAGACGACTTACGCGGATGTGCTGGAAGGCTGCCTGGCGCTGGCGGAGCGGCTCACCGGAATGCGGCCTGAATTGTAAGTTTTCCTGCCCGGCTTGTAGCCGGGGGCGGCGCTCTGTGGGTATGCGGTTTCGGTAATCCAGTGTCCGCTGCGTGTCCGGGGGGTACATTTAAGGATATAAATAGCAGCATATATATGAGGAGGGAGACAGTAATGAAGAACAATATCAAGATATCCGGCTTCGCCGACGAGATCTGTGCGGATTTCGAAGAACAGCTGAAGACGGTAACGGCGCTTGGCATGAACTATATCTGCCTGCGGGCCGCGGACGGCCGCGGCATCGCGGATTATACGGCGGAGGAAGCGCGGGAGAAGCTTCTTCCGAAGCTTCAGAAGGCGGGCGTGAAGGTGTCGTCCATCGGCTCGCCCATCGGCAAGGTGGACATCGGGGACGAGGAAGGCTTTCAGCGGCAGCTGGCACAGTTGGATGCGCTCTGCCGGATGTGCGGGATCTTTGGCTGCAGATATGTGCGGATATTCAGTTTCTTTATGCCGAAGGACGGGGATCCGGCAGATTATAAGGATGCGGTTTTTGAGAAGATGGGGAAATTCCTGGAGGTCAGCAGCCGGTATGGTGTGACTCTGATCCATGAGAATGAAAAAGGGATTTACGGAGATACCGGCAGCCGCTGCGTGGAGATCATGGAGCGGTTTGCACCGGAGGGGATGAGAAGTGCCTATGATTTCGCTAATTTTGTCCAGTGCGGCGAGGATCCGGAAGAGTGCTGGAATATGCTGAAGCCGTATATTTCCTATATCCATGTGAAGGATGCGCTGTGTTCTAGTCATGAGAATGTGCTGTGCGGTACCGGTGACGGCCGGATCCGGGAGATTCTGGATCAGGCCGTTAACAGGGACGGCTATGAAGGATTCCTGACGTTGGAGCCCCATTTAGCTATATTTTCCACATTTGCGTCGCTTGAGAAGGGCGTGGGAAATGATTCGCTGAAGAACCGGTTCCGAAATGGGGCTGAAGCGTATAGCGCGCAGTACCATGCGCTCCTCCGGATCCTGGAGGAGATCGGGATCTGCAGTGAAGAGCGCGGATGATCGGGAGGTATATCTCCGATGAACAGAGAGATGGTTTTGTATTATACCCCTGAGAACACGCCGAATGCGGCGAAGCTGAAAGGCGTGCTGGTGCGCATGGGCGTGCGGATCAAGAATATTTCTCCGGAGCAGACCGGGCAGACGATCGGATATCTGGCCGGGCTTGCGGGATTTAAAGAAACAGATTCTCCGGAGGCGGAGAACGAAGTCCCGGAAAACGCCGGAACGGACGCGGCGGTCTGCTTCGGGCAGGCTGCCGGGGCGCAGAGTGCCGCCCGGAACCTGCCTGCCCGGCATATCCCCTGTGAGATCCTCGTTATGCATAATTTCACCAGCCGCCGCATCGATGAGCTCCTTTTGAATCTGCGCAGAGCCGGCGTTCCGCGGATCGCGCTGAAGGCGGTCGTTACGGAACACAACAGCCGCTGGACGTTTTATCATCTGTATGAAGAGATCAAGAAGGAACATGAAGCCATGACGCCATCTGCCGGGCGCGCGGAATGAGGATGGGTAAGGGATGCGCCGGCGGCGGTGCGGCAGCAATTAGAATTCCCGAAAATTTGTCTGCGGGAGGATGAAACCCATTGACACCCATTCTAAAATATTGTAAAATACAACCTGTTCGGAGAAATGCCTTGGTAGCTCAGTTGGTAGAGCAGAGGACTGAAAATCCTCGTGTCACTGGTTCGATTCCGGTCCAAGGCAGACGCAGGTGTGGTTCAATGGTAGAACACTAGCCTTCCAAGCTGGATACGTGGGTTCGATTCCCATCACCTGCTCTGAGAAAGAAGCCCCCCGGTCCGCAGATTGGGGGGATTTTTCGGTTACGTCAGTATGCAGGGAAAGGCGCCGGCGGCGCATCCCGTATGCCGGGACGATGTTTTTGCGCGGGATCCCCGCGTATGAATAAGAGAGGAGAAGGAAGTTATGCTTAATTTTACGTATTACGCGCCGACAAAGGTGGCATTTGGAAAAGGAAGTGTGGACAGGCTGGGAGAGCTTCTCGGGGAGCAGGGGGCGAAGAAGGTGCTGCTGCATTACGGCGGCGGCAGTGCGGAGCGGTCCGGCCTTCTGGGCCGGGTGCGCCGGATCCTGGATGCGGAGGGGATCGCCTATGTGGAGCTGGGCGGCGTAGTGCCGAACCCGCGTCTGTCTTTGGTCTATAAAGGGATTGAGCTGTGTAAAGCGGAGGGAGTGGATTTCCTTCTGGCTGTGGGCGGCGGCAGTGTGATCGATTCGGCCAAGGCTATCGGATACGGCGTTGCCAATGATTTCGATGTCTGGGATATTTTTGATTTTAAGGCGAAGCCGGCGGCGTGCCTGCCGGTTGGCGCGATCGTGACGATCGCGGCGGCGGGAAGTGAGATGAGCAATTCCGCTGTGATCACGAAGGACGAGGGAGGCGTCAAGCGGGGCAGCAATTTCGATATCGCCAGGCCGAAATTTGCGATCATGGATCCGGAACTGACGATGACGCTTCCGGCCTATCAGACGGCCTGCGGCTGCGCGGACATCCTGATGCATACGATGGAGAGATACCTGAATCACGGCGACAGTATGGAACTGACGGATGCGCTGGCGGAGGGGCTGATGCGGACGGTTATCCGCAACGCGCATATTTTGATGGAGCAGCCGGATGATTATGAGGCCCGCGCGGAAATCATGTGGGCGAGCAGTCTGTCTCATAATGGTCTTACCGGCTGCGGAACCGACGGCGGAGACTGGGCCTGCCACCGGCTGGAGCATGAGATCGGCGGCATGTTCGACGTGGCCCACGGCGCGGGACTGACGGCTATCTGGGGAAGCTGGGCCGGATATGTGTACCGTTACAGCCCGCTCCGGTTTGAGAAGCTGGCTGTCCGCGTGCTGGGCGTTAAACCGGGGGAGAATCAGGAAGCGACGATCCTTGCCGGCATCGAGGCAATGGAAGATTTCTACCGGTCGATCGGAATGCCGACGAATATGCACGAACTGGGCATCGATCCGACACCGGCCCAGATCGGGGAGCTGGCCGAGAAATGCAGCGTCACCGCGAAGGATCACCTGGGTACCGTGCGTGTGCTGCAGAAAGCGGATATGGCGGCGATCTACCGCAGGGCCGCCGGGATGGAGCAGGATCGGAAATGATCTGCCTGTGTGAGTATCTGACGCGGGCCGGACGTGGGCGGCGCGCGGGCGGAGATCCGGCAGGCGATATGCCGGCGGAGAAGACGCAGATGGCAGAGAGGACGCCTTCTGCGGCGAATGCCCACGGCAGCTGCGGCCCGGAAAACGCTTACGGTGTGCGTATTCTGGAATGCCGCAGTCTGGACAGTCTGGCGGCGCTGCCGGATAGGATAAATGGGTTTCCGGTGGTCGAACTTGCGCCATACCTGTTTTCGGCGTATGGAAACCGTGAAGATGATGTAACGGCCGAAGCGTTCTGGTGGTCGGAGACAGCGGAGCCGCCGGCGGAGAGGACGGAGAACGCGGCGGCGGATCCGGCCGGCCCAGGTCTGCGGCAGGAGCTTCCGGCGCTTTGCGGCGGCCGTCTGGAGGAGCTGAGGCTTCCGGCGCACCTTGAGAAAGTAGGGGCGTACGCGTTTTATAACTGTGAGAAGCTGAAAAGGCTGGAGCTTTACAGTACGACGATCGACTGGGGTGCGGGCGTATTTACCGGTTGTTTTGGCGTAGAGCAGGTGACGATCCATGTGGAGGAGGACCGAAAGTCCTGCATGCGGGAGGTTCTTGCGGAACTGCGTCAGACGCTGGAGGTATTCTATTTGCCTGAGAAGGCGGCTGAAGGAACGGATCCGCGGCAGCATCGCGGTATGCAGGGACCTGCGGCGGAGAGTTGTGCGTCGGAAGATGCGGCGCCGTCGGCCCGTATCATTTTTCCGGAATTTTTTGAGGAAGCAGTGGAGAATACGCCGGCCCGGATTCTGGTAACGGAGACCCACGGCTGCGGTCAGAAGTATCGCAATGCGTTTGTCAGCACCCAGTTCCAGTTTAAGGAATATGACAGTTTATTTCCCCACGTTCAGGTCCAGGAGCCGGAGACGCTGGTGGCAAGGCTGGCTTTGGGACGGCTGATGTATCCGTATCGCCTGGAAGAGCGGTATGCGGATCGATATCTGGAGTATCTGGGGGAGCATGCGTCTGCCGCCGCCGGCTGGGCGGTCGAAAACGGCGATATGCAGGCGCTGGAGTGGATCTTTACCCATATTTCCTGTAACGGGGAGATGATCGCGGAGCTTCTGGAGGTTGCCGGAACAAGCGGGAACAGCGCCGCCGTCAGCTTTTTGATGGACAGAAGGCGTGCGGCGGGCGCAGTGAGGCGGAAATTCTTTTCATTATAGACAAAGACGCAGGAACAGGAGATGATCTCATGACGGACCCGACCCGCGAGCGCCAGCTTGACGAGCTGGACACCGTGAATCTCTGTGTCCGAATCCTCACATCGGCGCGCAACGAGCTTTATCTGAATATGCATTTTCTGGATCTGTCTCTCAGCTGTCTCGGTTATGAAGCGGATCCTGCCATGTCCGCGATCGGTACCGACGGCTTTGTGATCCGCTACAACCCGGACTATCTGTTTGGGTTGTACCGCCGCGGGAGAGTGTATGTAAACCGGGCTTATCTTCATATGGTATTCCATTGCCTGTTCTGCCACATGGATACACGGGGCGAGCGGGCCGCCGGTTACTGGAATCTGGCCTGCGATATCGCGATGGAATCCATCATCGACGGACTTTACCGGAAATGTATTCATGTTTCGCCGTCGCCGTTCCGCCGGGACATTTATCTGCGCCTTCAGAAGAAGCTGCAGGTTCTGACGGCCGAAGGAATCTACCGGCAGCTGCAGGAGATGGAACTGACGGAAGCGCAGTATCAGCGTATGGCCGATGAATTCCTGGTGGACAGCCACGATCTGTGGTATGAAGAGAAGACGCAGAAACAGGCGGTTCCCCGTCAGAGCCGGTGGAACGATAACCGGGAGAAGCTGCAGACCCGCATGGAATCCATGTCGAGGGAAGAAGCGCAGTCGGAGGATGAGAGAAGCCTTCTCGAGCAGGTCCGGGCGGAGAACCGGGAACGCTATGATTATAAGAAATTTCTGCGGAAATTCGCCGTGCTTAAGGAAGAAACCGGAATCGATGACGATTCCTTTGACTATGCCTACTACGCCTACGGCATGGAGCATTACGGCAATATGCCGCTGATCGAGCCGCTGGAATCCAGAGAGATCTTCCGCGTGGAAGATTTCGTCATCGTCATCGACACATCCATGTCCTGCTCCGGCGAGCTGGTGCGGCGGTTCCTTGATGAGACTTACGCGGTGTTAAGCGAATCGGAGAGTTATTTTAAGAAAATTAATATCCATATCATTCAGTGCGACGATCAGGTACGCGCCGACGCCCGGATCACCGGCCGCGGGCAGATGGAGCAGTACATGCGCGATCTTACGCTTCAGGGCAAGGGCGGAACAGACTTCCGACCGGCCTTCGAATACGTGGACAGCCTGCGGGCCCGGGGAGAGTTTACAAAGCTTCGGGGGCTTCTGTATTTCACCGACGGCAAAGGGATTTATCCGGTAAAAATGCCTTCCTACGACACGGCGTTTATTTTCATTAAGGATCAGTATCAGGATGAATCCGTACCGGCCTGGGCGATGAAGCTGGTTCTGGACGCACAGGATCTGGAGCGGGAAGGGCAGGGAGTGACGGCGCGCCCGCATTCTGCCGGGTAAGACCGTCAGAATGCGGTGTTCTCCGTAATCTTGATGAATTCCTCCATGCACCTTGTGCGCAGCCGGTTCTTCTTGTAGAACATATACGCGTTTCTCCGGGCGAATTCCGGAGGCAGTCGGTAATAGGTCACGCCCTTCTCTGCCTGCGCGTTCCGCGCAACGCAGTCGCTGATAAATGTGGCCGCGATCCCATGGCTGGCCAGCGTCAGGGCCGTACCCTGCTGATCTACCTTGATGACCACCTGCGGCACGATATTATAGTGGAAGAACATCTGCTCCGACCTCTGACGCGTATCGTTTCCTTCATGCAGGAGCATAAAGGGCAGCCCCGTGAATTCTTCAAATGGTACGACCGGGATCTCTTCGGTCCGGTGCCGGTTGGACAGGATATCCTGGGCGCTCAGCTGATATATGGCCAATTTCTCATTGATCGGCCACCGGCTGGGAACCGCCAGAAGGACGTCCTCGTCGATAAGCGGGATACCGTGGTAATCTTCCCGCGGAAGCACCCGGTTGTCGACCAGCAGATCCAGAAGACTGTCCGAAAGCTGCTTCTCCAGATCCTGGCTGGTGCCTTCCACCAGCCGCACCTGCACGCCCGGATAAAGCCGCGCAAATTCCGAGATCACCGGAAGCAGCACATGGCTTAAGTAAATTCCGTTGCCGCCGACGGCCAGATGACCGGTGATCAGTTCATCCAGCTGCTGGACACGGGACGTAAAATGATGCTCGATGTCCATGATCTTTTCTACGGCTTCGATGTATTCGATGCCGTCTTCCGTAAGCCCGATGGGTATCGTACTGCGGTCAAAGATCTCCACGCCGATGCGGTTTTCAATTTTCCTGATCGTTGCGCTTAATGAAGATTGGCTGATAAACAGATTTTCGGCCGCCTTTGAAAAGCTTCGGGTCTTATAGACCTCGTACACATAACCGTACCCATTGAATAATTTATCATTCATACGCATACCATCCCCCTCTTCTTACTATAACACAATGCGGATATATTTTCAATATGATATATAGCAATTTGAAATAAATTTTCAGATTTTTTGTCGATTGGAATGAATAGCTGGCCGAGAATTTCTGTGTTCGGACGTAAAATACGAGAAGGGCGTCACTGAAATACAAGCAGGGCGTTACTGGCGCCTTGTCTGCCTGGAAATAAAACCCGCCGAACCAGTGGGGGGACGGTTCGGCGGGTTTTCCCTAGTGGAAAAAGAAATAGGGGAGCGCTGCAAAACATATCCGGAAGGGAGAAGAACACTCTGCAATAGAGCAGGATACTTGCAACGTAACCCAGTTAAAGCAATTTGTTATTTTGTACCTAAAGTATAACATTTTCAGAATAGAAATGCCAATACAAGTATTTTCATAAGGGTATGCACAAAAATGAATAAGTTAACTATTTGTTAAACACTTCACAAAAAATCTTGTTTTTTGTATCTGATTTGGTATACTATGAGCAAAGTTGCGTGGGAGGTGTATTAATTGAATATCAAACGGGCAAAGAAAGAGATTAAGAATACCATCGCCGCCTACCTGGCCAGAGACGAATACGGAGCCTATGCGATCCCGGCGGTCCGCCAGCGTCCGGTACTGCTGATCGGTCCGCCCGGCATCGGTAAGACCCAGATCATGGAGCAGATCTCCCGGGAGTGCCGGATCGGCCTGGTCGCTTATACCATTACCCACCACACGCGTCAGAGCGCCATCGGTCTGCCGTATATTGTTGAAAAAATATACGACGGCGTCCGCATGTCGGTTACCGAATATACGATGAGCGAGATCGTGGCTTCCATCTATGATAAGATTGAGGCCACCGGACTGCGGGAGGGAATCCTGTTTATTGACGAGATCAACTGCGTTTCCGAGACACTGGCTCCCACCATGCTGCAGTTTCTGCAGGCCAAGACCTTCGGCAGCCACAGGATCCCTGAGGGCTGGATCATCGTGGCCGCCGGCAACCCGCCGGAATATAACAAATCCGTCCGCGATTTCGATGTGGTCACACTGGATCGTGTCAAGCGGATCGAGGTCGAGGCGGATTATTCCGTATGGAAGGAATATGCGGAATCTGTGAATATTCATCCGGCCGTTACCGCATATCTGAATGCGAAACAGGAGAATTTCTGCCGGATCGAGACTACCGTGGACGGCAAACGGTTCGCTACGCCGCGGGGCTGGGAAGATCTGTCGCGGCTGATCGAGGTATATGAGCGCCTGAACATGGCGGTGGATCGGGACGTGGTTGTCCAGTATATCCAGCATCCAGCCATTGCCGGGGATTTCGCCAATTATCTGGAGCTTTATTATAAGTACGAAAACGACTACCGGGTCGATGAGATCGTATCCGGCGTGATCCGCGAGGGCGTCTGCGATAAGCTGGCGAAGGCGCCGTTCGATGAGCGGCTCAGTGTGGTCAGCCTTCTGCTGGCAAGGCTGAACGGAGGTTTCCGCGCTGCCGCCGGTATGGAGGACCGGCTGGAACGGCTGCAGGGGATATTCGCGGAAATGAAGCCGGAATCTTCCGCGGGGAAAGGAGCCGCGGCTTACGCTTCCGCCCTTGAGCATCTGGAGGCGCTGGCGGCCGGCGTTACCGCTGAACGCAGATACAGGCAGGAAGCCGGTCTTTTAAGCCGCCGCGAGGATCATCTCAGCCGGGATGTGGGGAAAATCCTTAATGAGACGCTTCAGTCCCTGAAGGCGGATCATCTGCAGGAGGAAGGACCGGTGTGGAAGAGGCTTCAGGAGATTTTTGAACGTGAAAACGGCGCGTATGAGGAGCATTTTGAAAACTGCGCCCGGATGCTGGAACATGTTTTTGATTTTCTGGAGGCCGCTTTCGGAACCGGACAGGAGCTTGTGATCTTCGTTACGTCCCTGAATACTGGCTTTTACAGCGTCCGTTTCCTGCAGCAATACGAGTGTGAGCGCTATTTCCGCTATAATAAAACACTGCTTTTCGATACGGAGGAACGCGATATCCTGTCACAGATCCGGCGGAGGAACGCGTGAGGACAGGGTACATCCGGCGCGGGCGGTTTTGTTTTCGGGGCCGGCGCATAAATTTTGAAAATGCCTCTGTATATTTTCAGGCTTGCCGACCATACTAGCCATAGAAAAGGAGGCATATGCTATGGATAACAAAGTGTTGGATTACACGGCGCTGACGATCAGTATCATCGGCGCGGTCAACTGGGGCCTGATCGGGTTCTTTGATTTTAATCTGGTCGCGTTCCTCTTCGGAAGCATGACCTGGCTGTCCCGCATCGTATACGCCCTTGTAGGCCTGTGCGGCCTTTACCTGTTTACCTTCTACGCGAGGCGCGACAGGGCGGAGGCCTGACGGTATTCCGTCTGACGGCAGCTCCGCCCGGCGGCGGAGCGGTTCCGGCCCGGCCGGAAGAAAAGAAGATCTGACGCCTGCGTCGGTTCCTGACAAAGCGGTTTGTCTGCTTTTCATGGAAATGGGCACCTGTCCGGAGGAAGCTTCCTCATGCGGCGGGTGCTTTTTTGCACACCTTTAATGATTTTAATAATTATTTTATAAGCAAGCAGGCTCAAATGTGATATACTTAGCATGAATAATGGGGTGTCGGGCGAAGGCGGAGAGGCTTTCGCCGGTATTTGGCCGCGCGGGGAGGCGGCGGAACGGAGCGGAACATGAAGATCAGGACGCGGCTGGTAATTGCTTTTCTGACGGTTACGGTAGGGCCGCTGTGCGTATTCTGGCTGGCGTTCTCGATGTTGGCGAACTATCGGACGACGGCGTTTACCCGTTCTTACGGCTTAAGCGAGCGGCTGGATCTGCTGTCCAGCAATTCGGTGCAGGTTTTCAGCCGTCTGACCAGAAGCGATCACGAGGGGATCCAGCGGATGCTGGCCAGCGACCCGGATCGCTTCGAGGATCAGGAGTACTTGCGGGAACTGAATGACGGGCTGCAGCAGAAATATGCCTATCTGATCGTCCGGAAAGGAGACAGGATCATTTTCTCCGGCCTGGAGGATGGGGGAGAGGATCTGACGGGGAACCTGCCCGCTTACGGAAGCGCCGATCCGGATGTGGATGTGGGAGTCTATATGGACGGTGAGGTTCAGCATCTGGTAAAGCAGGACGATTTCCGGTTCAGCGACGGAACGGAGGGGAGCGTCTTCATCATATCCGGGTTTGAGGATTATTTTCCGGAACTGCGGGATCTGATGGCACAGGGAATTCTTGTCGGTATCGTGATCCTGGTGGCGGCAGCTGTGCTCATGGTGGCATGGGTCTACCAGTCGATCCTGAAGCCGCTGGGAGAGCTGCAGAAGGCGACCCATGAGATCCAGAACGGCAATCTGGATTTCACGATGGATATCGACAGCGACGACGAGATCGGCAAGCTTTGCCAGGATTTTGAGGAGATGCGGGTGCGGCTGAAGGAGTCCACGGAGGAGAAACTTCAGTATGACGAGGAGAGCAAAGCGCTTCTGATGAATATTTCCCATGACCTGAAGACGCCTGTTACGGCCATCAAGGGTTACGCGGAGGGGATCATGGACGGCGTGGCGTCGTCGCCGGAGATGCTGAGCCGCTATATCCGCACGATCTATAACAAGGCAAACGATATGGACCGCCTGGTGGACGAGCTGACGTTTTACGCGAAGATCGATACGAATAAGATCCCGTATACATTTTCCAAGATCAATGTGGCCAACTATTTCCGCGACTGCGTGGAAGAGGTGGGACTGGATCTGGATACGAATAACATCGAGCTGGGATATTTTAACTATGTGGATGAGGATGTGGTGGTCATCGCCGACGCGGAGCAGATGAAGCGGGTGATCAACAATATCATCAGCAATTCGGTGAAATATCTTGATAAAAAGAAAGGCATTATCAATATCCGCATCAAAGATGTGGGGGATTTTGTCGAGGTGGAGATCGAGGACAACGGCCGCGGCATTTCTCCGAAGGATCTGCCCAATATCTTCGACCGCTTCTACCGGGCCGACGTTTCCCGGAATTCGTCCAAGGGCGGCAGCGGCATCGGGCTTTCTATTGTGAAGAAGATCATCGAGGACCACGGCGGCAAGATCTGGGCCACCAGCAAGGAAGGAATCGGCACGGAGATCCATTTCGTGCTTCGGAAATATCAGGAGGTACACAATGAAGAAGATTCTGCTGATTGAGGATGAGATCAGTATCGCGGAGCTGGAGCGGGATTATCTGGAATTGAGCGGTTTTGAAGTGGAGATCGCCGGGGACGGCGCCGCCGGCTTGGAAAGGGCGCTTAAGGAGAATTTTGATCTGTTCGTACTGGATCTGATGCTGCCGGGGATGGACGGGTTCGAAATCTGCCGCCGCATCCGGGAGACGAAGAATACGCCCATCATCATGGTTTCGGCGAAGAAGGAGGATATCGACAAGATCCGCGGTCTGGGTCTGGGCGCCGATGATTATATCACGAAGCCCTTCAGCCCCGGAGAGATGGTGGCCCGGGTGAAAGCCCATCTGGCCAGGTATGAGCGTCTGATCAGCAGCGGGGCGCCGGCCAACGAAATCATCGAGATCCGCGGTCTTAAGATCGACAAGACGGCCCGGCGGGTGTGGGTCAACGGCGAGGAGAAGGGCTTTACGACGAAGGAATTCGATCTGCTGTCGTTCCTGGCGCAGAATCCGAACCATGTGTATACGAAGGAGGAACTGTTCTCGAAGATCTGGGATATGGAGTCCATCGGCGATATCGCCACGGTGACGGTGCATATCAAGAAGATTCGGGAGAAAATCGAATTCAATACGGCCAAGCCCCAGTATATCGAGACGATCTGGGGCGTGGGGTACCGGTTTAAGGTGTAAATATTTCCTTGACTTTCCATGGAAAGTCTGCTATAGTCTGGAATGCGAAACGAGAAGATTCAGGAATCTGTCTTGAAGCTTCTCGTTTTTTCGCGGAGGGAACGGCAGGCCCGGACAGCGGCAGAGCGATATGGATGCCGCCGGACGGGGCGCGGCCGGAAATGCAACTGTGCGTTTGACAGAAAGGATTTTGAAAAAATTTTATGGAAGCAATCCGATTTGAAGATTTGGAAATTGACAGCAGGATCCTGCGGGCGGTGACGGAGATGGGCTTTGAGGCGGCGACGCCGATCCAGGCTCAGGCGATCCCGGTGCAGATGGAGGGACATGACATTGTGGGACAGGCGCAGACCGGCACCGGTAAGACGGCGGCGTTCGGGATTCCGCTTCTGCAGAAGGTGGATCCGAAGGAGAAGGATCTGCAGGCGATGATTCTGTGCCCGACCAGGGAGCTGGCGATTCAGGTGGCGGAGGAGCTGCGCCGGCTGGCGAAATATATGCATGGCGTGAAGGTGGTGCCGGTCTATGGAGGCCAGGACATTACCAGACAGATCCGCAGCCTGAAGGATGGAGTGCAGATCGTGGTCGGCACGCCGGGACGCGTCATGGATCATATGCGGCGGAAGACGATCCGCTGTGATCATATTCATACGGCGATCCTGGATGAGGCGGATGAGATGCTGGATATGGGATTTCTGGAGGATATGGAGACCATTTTAGGGGAATTGCCCGAGGAGAGGCAGACGCTGATGTTCTCGGCCACGATGCCTATGGAGATTCAGCGGATCGCGGCGAATTTCCAGAAGGAACCGGTGCTGGTGAAGGTAGTTAAGAAGGAACTGACGGTACCGGAGGTGACCCAGTATTACTATGAGGTGAGGCGTGACACCAAGGTGGAGGTCATGTGCCGCCTTCTGGATATGTATTCGCCGAAGCTGTCCATGGCGTTCTGCAATACGAAGAAGCAGGTGGACGATCTGGTAGGAGCGCTTCAGGGCCGCGGATACTTTGCGGAAGGACTTCACGGCGATCTGAAGCAGATGCAGCGCGACCAGGTCATGAACCGGTTCCGCACCGGTAAGACGGAGGTGCTGGTAGCCACAGACGTGGCGGCCCGCGGTATCGACGTAGGAAACGTGGAGGCGGTCTTTAATTACGATATCCCGCAGGACGACGAATACTATGTCCACCGGATCGGGCGTACCGCCCGCGCCGGGCACGCGGGGATCGCGTTCAGCTTCGCGGTGGGGCGCGAGGTGTATAAGCTCAGGGACATTCAGCGGTACTGCAAGACGAAGATCATTCCGCAGCCGATCCCGTCGCTGAACGATATTACGGCGATCAAGGCGGACAAGATCATGGAGCAGGCGGAGGAATTGATCCGGGATACGGATCTGAGCGATATGATCGACCTGGTAGAACGGAAGCTTCTGGAAGGCGGGTATACGTCCATGGATGTGGCGGCGGCGCTGCTGAAGATGTCTATGGGCGAGGAGAATGAAGATATTTCCGACAGCGGTATTCTGCCCAGGTCTCTGGATGATCTGGACCGGCGCGGCAGCAGAGGCGACCGCGGCGGAGACCGCTATGGAAGATACGGACGCGGCGGACGGGGTTACGGCGAGGGGCACGACAGAAGCGGTCGCGATTATGGCCGTGACGGCTGGGATGACCGCCGCGGCGGCCGCGGCGACGGATATGGAGATGCCCGCGGCGGCCGCTATGAGCATCGCCGGGAAGGCGCCGACGGCATGGTCCGCCTGTTCATCAATATAGGCAGGGATCAGAATGTAAAGCCCGGCGATATTCTCGGCGCCATTGCGGGCGAGAGCGGTATTTCCGGAAGAGTCGTGGGCAGCATCGATATGTTCGACGCCTATACATTTGTGGACGTGCCGCAGGAGAGCGCCCGCCTGGTTATGAAAGCCATGAAGAATGCGAAGATCAAGGGAAAGAGCGTGCGGATGGAAGTAGCGCACTGAAAAACAGAACCGCCGGACATGTGAAGTTCCGGCGGTTCTGTTTTGAAAAATCAATCCTTCGGATAGTTCAGCCTGTCTTCCGTGAGATCATCCATGACCTCGCGGAGGAATTTTTCCGCACAATATCTGGCCATCGGCAGATTCATATCCAGGTAATTCCCGCAGTCATGCGCTTCCGCTCCCGGGACCTGCCCCTCATATCCGCGGATGAAGAGGAACATTTCTTCGACGAGCGTAACGATATCCTTTGATTCATAGCTGCCGCTCAGAAGCAGGTAGAATCCGGTGCGGCAGCCCATGGGACCGAAATACAGGATCCGGTCCTTCCAGTCCGGCTCGTTGCGCAGGAAGGTGGCCCCCAGATGCTCAATGGTGTGGATCTCGGCCGTGTTCATGACCGGTTCGAAATTGGGCCGTGTCATACGGATGTCAAAAGTGGTTATTACAGCATCCCCGGCTCTGTCCCTGCGTGATACGTAGATTCCGGGGAGAAGCTTTAAGTGATTGACGGTGAAGCTTGCGATCTTTTCCATAGATACTCCTTATGTATATTACCGGGCAGTCTGTTCCCGGAAAATAATTCCGCGGTAACGGTCTAATGCCGCCAGAAGCAGGTTGCCGACGACGCCGATGGCAAGCACTTCGCCGATGCCGACCGTGACCATCATCACGGGGATCAGATCAGCGGAGCCGTAAGCATACCGCAGTACCCATGGAATGATGATCGTGTTCGAAAGGATCGGCGGCACACACACCAGCCATTTATGGCTGCGGATGCGGTAGGAAATCACCGCTCCGATAAGGGTCGCCAGCGTTCCGAAGATCACATCGGGCATTGCTGCGCCATAGATCAGATTGGACAGAAGACAGCCGATGGAAACTCCCGGTACGGCGGCCGCCGTAAAATAGGGGAGCACACAGAGCGCTTCCGACACCCGCAGCTGCACCGGCCCGAAGGCGAATGGAGCTACAAGCCCGGTCAGAGCGACATAGACGGCGGCGATCATCGCCGCTTCGACCGTGTAGTACACGGTCTTGTTTGTTTCTTTTTTCATGGTACGTTCTCCTTTAGTTTTGTTTTAGGTGAGGAAGGTCTCGAACTCACCGATGACGGAACCGCGAAAACCGCAAATACCGGCAGAACAGCGTTTCCGGCGATTCCGATACGCAGGCTATGATATCATATTTCCTGCGGAAATGCAAGCCGTACCGGTCATCAGCCGGGATACGCTTTTCGCTTACTGTCCGTCCAGCTGATAGATATAATAGGAATCCTGCGTGAAGACCTGCGCTGCGCGGATTCCCCATTCCGCCATCTCGTCAGGCCCGATCGGAGTAAAGATATACCGGATCCCGAGCCTGTATAAGTCGTCCGGATTCAGCATGATCCGGATACTGTCGGCCCACTCCAGTTCCACGGAGGTTTCCTCTTCGGTAAAGTAGATGATCTGGTTTGAGTAGCGGTTATAGCTGTCCGCGTATACGCCGTTGGGATCAAGGAGCTTCCAGCGTTCCGTATCCATATAGAAATTGGTTGCCCCTATTACCCGCGCGCCGTTAGCCAGCAGGAAATTATTGACAAAAAACGGCGTTCCTACCGGCAGCCAGAGACCGTCCGGCTCCTCCAGCGCCTTAGAAGAAATGAATTCGCTGACCGGGTGGTTCGTAATCGGGCTGATGCCCCGGCTTAGAGGATTCACGGTCAGCCCCGCCCCGCACAGGATCAGTGTGGTCAGACAGATGGAGAATATCTTCTGTTTACACAGGATCGCAAACAGCAGCAGGACAAACAGCAGGATCTCCGCCAGAAGGATTATCCGGGGAAGGTACTGCAGAAGGCTCTCGTCGATGAATGAACAGTAAATAATCCCGTAGATAGCCGGAACGGCGATTATCTCCCATTTTTTAAGGATTCCGGGTGTTTTCCAGATAACGTCCGCGGACCATACCGTGAACAGTACGGCGGTCCAGCCGTAGGTCAGCTTCATGCGGTTGGCGTACCGGAAAAGGGTGAGACGGGCCATTGTCTCGCTGAATCCAAAGCACATATAGTCGATCTCCACCAGAAGGGACAGGAAAAGGATGGCGCCGACCAGCCGGTTCCGGTCTTTCTTTTTCCGGAGGCTTAAGTAGATCTGAGGAAACAGCAGGCAGAAGGCGGGAGCCAGATGGATCCAGGTGGCCATTTCGCAGTTATTGAGAATATTGCTGTCGTGGTAGGGCAGAAAGAGGGTCCGAAGATCCGTAAAAAGGTCGGAAAGACGGCTTCCGCCGCCGGTCTCCATTCTCGCGCCCGGGTAGACGGTGCTTAACAGCATATGCAGGTCATCCTTCCAGAGCAGAAGGAAACGGCCCAGAATTCCTCCCGCGATGACGACGACGATCCCGATACGGTACCAGTCCTTCGCTTTAAATGTGATCCGATCCCTGTCGCGAACCAGGCATGCAGCCAGAAGCGCCGCCGCGGCCAGTCCGGCCGTTACCTGACAGGACGGGAAGAAGGAGAGGACAAAACCGGTTCCGGCGATCACCGCCGTAAGAACCGTCAGCCATTTCATCCAGGCAGAGCGGGCGGTAAAAAAGTAATATCCGATCACGAAAAGATCCATGGCATAGAGGTACACGATAGGAATGTGAGGCAGAAACCACCACTGGACCGCAGGCGACAGGCCGACGAGCAGCATGCCGGCGGCCGATACAGCCTTACATCCCCTGGTCAGGATCATAAACATCTCAAAGGAAATAAGGAACATCAGGATGGTCATTCCGCACCAGTACCAGCTCACGCCAACCTCGTTGCCGAACAGGAGGTATCCCCAGGTAAAAGGCTTTCCGATGGCTGTGATATCGCGGACAGGCGCGTAATAGTCCAGAACCATGTTGGTCGGCGACAGGCTCATCCGGGTGCTCTGCATCCGGTAATCATTGTAAGATTGGGAAAAATAGGCAGGCATGCTGACGCCGTATTCATCGGTGCGGTAATTGCGAATCTGTCCCCAGATATAGTATTGTTCCGCCGCCGCCTCGTCGGAATGGGTGGGGAAGATGGAATCGTACATGGCCATGGAGGATCCATGAAGGCGCAGAAGTACACAGCATGCGAAGAGGACCGCGGCCGCGGGCCAGCGGTATTTGACAATGAAGCCGGCCGCCGCGGAGAATCTGCGCGGGAAACAGGCGAACAGCAGTATGAGGAATGACAGGATCAGAAGCAGATTGGCGTACAGGTCAATCAGGCTCCAGCCCTTCCTGAGAAGTCTGTTAATGAGTCCGGCGCTCTCCGGTGAGGGCATCCATTCGGGGTGCGCTGATGCCATAATGATGCCGACGATGAGGAGGATGGCTCCCGCCCCGGCCACAGCTCTTATACGTGTTTTCATAAGTCGTAATCGCTCCTTTTGCAGTATGAGGCAGATACTGGGCTTTCTCCGATCATTCTATCATGGCGGGATTTGAAATACAACCCGTTTCGGATGCGGCGGGTCTTATCTGCTTTCTCTTCCGGGTTCTCACCAGAAGAGAAAGTCCCAGCAGATAGAATAACGACAGCAGGGGAATAAGGCCGACGTTGTAGTAATTCAGCATCCAGTCCTGCACTCCGTTCCGCAGCCAGACGAATTCCGCGAACCAGGCGATGGAGAAGGAGTACAGAAGACCGATGCCGAAGAGCGCGGCCATGGAAAGGGCAGAGATGAGGAGCAGAACGGAATCGTCCGTTCCCACACCGAATCGTTTCCTGCATATCAGACGGACGGCGGAGACTGCAAAGCCGATGACTGAGAGAAGGAAAAGCGCCGGGTTCAGGACCGAATAGAGCGAGAAAATGGGCCGGATGACGCGGTTGGCGATCTCAGATTCGGCGAATCTGTGCCTGGTTCCCACGAGAGGTAGCAGGTTCGTGTGCGTCAGAAGCGTCGCATGTTCACAGGCGAGAATGTCCATATAGTTGCTTTCGGGACACGCGCCCGGTACATAAGCATAGAGAAAAACAGCGCCCGCGTATTCGCGCCGGATGGGATCCGCCAGCTGCAGGATCTCTTCAAAGGTTCTTCCGCCTCCGGAGGAAATAAGCTGGATGGCGTCGTCCTTTTGAAGACTTCCGTCCCTGAAGGCGGCTTCAAGCTCGTCGTTTACCTGTTTAAAAAGCTCCTGAACCTGTTTTTCCGACTGCCATATGCCGGTTTCCAGGAGAGCAGTGCGCAGAGCCCATGTAAGGAAATCCCCGGGGATCGGATTCTGTATGATATCGTTGCCGAACCATGAGGAATGTATGAGATGATCTTCCAGGCCTGGAAGGCTCTTAAGAGTCGGGGAAGCGTCGAAGGCACTTTGGATCGCGTCGTAAGGCGCCCAGACCTGCGCCGTGCGGTTTTCCGACTCGATCTTATAAATATTGGCGGCGAATTCTCCCAGTTCGCCTTCCGTACGCGTATTGGTTTCCGCGACACCGAAAAAGACAAGGTTCACCGTTTTATAAAGCTGCGTGCCCGCCCAGAAGATCATAAGCGGAGCCAGGAAGGCGGCGGTCAGGCGGACGAACCGGCCGGTCAGGCGGCTTCCTCTCGGCTGCAGTGCGAACCGGACCGCTGTGATCAGGACTGCGGCGGCGAGGAAAAGGCACAGGCAGGGCAGCAGCCAGATTCCGTCTTCCTTGAGATAATAGGTGAACAGAAAAAAGAATCCGAGAAAAACGGAGGGACAGAGGATCTTTCCGGCGGTCAGGTCCTTGTTCCGTGCCGCCCTGAGAAGGATATACAGCATGAGAAGAAAGCAGATCAGCACAAATGGGGCGATAACCGCGTTGCGGTAGAGCCGCGTCCCCATGTACATGTCGAATGCGGACGGAGTAAACAAAATAAAAAAATAGACAAACAGCGAGAACCAGCGGCCGGAATGGATCTGCCGGAAGCAGAGGACGGCCAGTCCCGCCGCAAGCGCCCAGATGATGGCCACGATCGTTGGATAGGAAACCCCGGTCAGGTGTACAAAATCCAGGAACAGGGGAAACGACATCGTTTTGACAAGGGAATCGGCGGAGGGAGCGCCGAAATGAGCGGTAAGAATGGCGTATTCCACCATCAGCCGGTCGTCATAATATCCGTCGGAAAGAAAATATATGCCGGTAAGATTCGCGAGGACGATTCTCAGAAATGTCGCAATGAGAATGATGATAATCTCCGGCCGACTGAAAAAACGGAACAGATTTTTCCTGAGTTCCTGCATGGGAATATACCTCCGGTTCATATTAGCGGTCGTGCGCTGCCATTTTTCAAGATTATAACAGAAAAAGAGGACCGGAACAAGCACTACTTTGTACCGAACGTATTTCTGACTCCGCCTTCTCCGGCATAGAATGAAAGAGAGAAAAAACAGAGGCGTTCGGAATGAGGGAATGGTATCGCTGCACGGCGGAAGAGGTGCTTGACGGGTTGGAGGTGGATTGTGCCGCGGAAAGAATGGCCGGCGCGGGCGGATCCGGTTTGCGCAGCCCGGATGACCGGGGACCGGGAAACGCCGGTCGGTCTGCGGCGCGGGAAAGCTATCTGGCCCGGGGGCTCACCTCCGCGCAGGTCCGGGAGAGGCAGGAGCGGTACGGCGGAAACCGCCTGCGGGAATCCGGCCGCAAGCCGGTCTGG
Organism: uncultured Lachnospiraceae bacterium; assembly: GCA_947589095.1. Lineage (GTDB taxonomy): Bacteria > Bacillota > Clostridia > Lachnospirales > Lachnospiraceae > UBA3402. The sequence goes on along the minus strand of CANQBX010000057.1, from coordinate 4,559 downwards.
AAAGTATTTATCGAACAGTTTCAGGATCTTCTGGTAATGATCCTGATCGGGGCCGCCGTCATCTCCATGCTGACGGATAATATGGAGAGTACGGTGGTCATTTTTGCCGTTATTTTGATGAACGCGGCGCTGGGGACGGTGCAGCACCAGCGGGCGGAGAAGTCGCTGGAGAGTATGCGGGCGCTTTCTGCGCCGTCGGCGCGTGTGCTGCGGGACGGCGTCCGGCAGGAGATCCCTTCCGCGGAAGTGGTGCCGGGGGACATCCTGTATCTGGAAGCCGGAGATTTGGTGGCAGCGGACGGGCGGATCCTGGACTGCGCGGCGCTCAGGATCAATGAGAGCGCCCTGACCGGAGAGCCGGACGCAGTGGAGAAATCGGCGGAACCGGTGAAGGCAGTTTCCCGGCTTCCAGGCGTGCATTCAGGAGAGGACGAGGTCCCTCTTGCCGAGCGAACCTGTATGGTCTATTCCGGCTCCCTGGTCACGGCAGGTGTTGGAACCGTGATCGTGACCGCCACCGGTATGAATACGGAGATCGGGGGTATCGCTTCGCTGATGGATCACGCGAAGGAGAAGCGGACGCCGCTTCAGATCAGCCTGGATCAGTTTTCCGGCCGTCTTGCGGCGGCCATCATGGTCGTGTGTCTGGTCGTATTCATCCTGGGCGTGTACAGGGGGATGACGGTTCTGGATTCGCTTTTGTTCGCGGTGGCGCTGGCGGTAGCCGCGATCCCGGAGGCGCTGGGGTCCATTGTCACGATCGTGCAGGCCATGGGGACGCAGAAAATGGCAAAGGAGCAGGCGATCATCAAAGATCTGAAAGCGGTGGAAAGCCTGGGCTGCGTGTCGGTGATATGCACCGACAAGACCGGTACATTGACACAGAACCGCATGAGCGTGGAGCAGGCGGCGATCGGCGGTAAAATGATACCGGCGTCGGAACTGGATCCGGCGGATGCGCGGCAGAGATTCTTTCTGGAGGCGTGTGCCCTGGTCAATAACGCGGCGTGGGGAATCGGCGACGCGACGGAACTGGCGCTTCTGGAATTGGTACAGTCCCGCGGCCTGTCCCCGCAGCAGATCCGCAGCCGGTATCCTCGGATCAGCGAGATACCGTTCGATTCCGAACGGAAGATGATGAGCACAGTGCATCGGTTTAACGGAAAGCAGATCCTGCTTTGCAAAGGCGCGGCCGATGTGCTGCTTGGGCGGTGCAGCCTGCCTTCGGCGGAGCGAAGACATTGGCTGGAACAGATGGAGGAATGCTCGAAGCGCGGCTTGCGGGTGCTGGGAGTCGCCTATCGGTTTCTGGATGTTGGAAATACAGAAGCGGCAGGGGGCGGAAGGACATTGGGAAGAGCCGCGGAAACGCGGAATTCCATGGAAAATGGCCTGGTCTTTCTTGGCATGGCGGCCATGATGGATCCGCCGCGGCCGGAGAGTGCGGAAGCGGTTGCCGATGCGAAGCGGGCCGGCATTCGGACGATCATGATCACCGGCGACCATAAAGTGACGGCGGCGGCAATCGCGCAGCAGATCGGGATATTAGAGCCGGAGGTGCCCGGGCCGGCATTGATTCCAAAGTCGGGAACGCATAATAAACCCGACGGGAGCGGCGCACCTTGCGCCGTCACCGGTCCGGAGCTGGACGCCATGTCCGACCGGGAACTGGACGCGCGGCTGGATCAGATCCGCGTCTACGCCCGCGTCACTCCCCAGCATAAACTGAGGATCGTCCGCGCCTGGCAGAATCGAGGCAGAATCGTAGCCATGACCGGCGACGGCGTCAATGACGCCCCGGCGCTTAAGCAGGCGGATATCGGCGTGGCGATGGGGCGCGGCGGTACGGAGGTTTCCAAGGACGCGGCGGACATGATCCTGGCGGACGACAATTTCGCCACTATCATCAAGGCCGTGGCCAACGGCCGCAGCGTCTACCGGAATATCCTGGGCGCCATCCAGTTCCTGCTTTCCGGCAACATGGCCGGGATCCTCTGCGTTCTCTATACGACGCTTCTGGCCCTGCCGCTGCCGTTCGCGCCGGTTCATCTGCTGTTCATCAATCTGCTGACCGATTCGCTTCCGGCGCTGGCCATCGGCATGGAACCGCCGGAAAAAGGGCTCCTGGACGGACCGCCGAGGGATCCGGGGCGCGGGATCCTGACGGCCGGATTTATCCGCGACATTCTTTTACAGGGAGGCCTGATCGCGGTATGCACTTTGTGCGCATATCAGATCGGATTGTCGGGAAGTTTGTGTCTGCCGGAAGGAATATTTGCGTATCTGCGTGAGAATTCCTCGGTCTCGGGCATTGCGGGCAGAAGTCCTTCCGCGGCCAGCACGATGGCCTTCGCGACGCTCACATTAGCGCGTCTGTTCCACGGCTTCAACTGCCGCAGCCCCAGAAGCCTGTTTCGTCTGGGCATTTTCAGCAATATTTATACGGTTTTTGCGTTTCTGGCAGGGACGGTTCTGCTGGCGGCGGTCCTGCTTGTCCCCGGCCTGCAGGCAATGTTCGCGGCGGCGGATCTGAGCCGGGAGCAGCTGATCTGCGTCGGCTTTCTCGCTGTGCTTCCGACGCTGGCGATCCAGGGGTGGCGGTTGGTGAAAGGGATGTGCCGTTGTCTAACACGGAAGGACGGAAGACTCGTGGATTTTGTCGGGGAATTTTACCCCAAAAATCTTGATAAGATGATAATAAATAAGTATAATTGATATATTAAAACGAAAATGTGTGAATCATTAGCAGGATCAAAGAAATGTTCGGAAAGCGATTCGCAGATGCGGAAGGATAAAGGAGGGCATACCATGGCAAAGTACATTATGGCTCTGGATCAGGGAACCACCAGCTCCCGCTGCATCCTGTTCGACAGGGCGGGCAGTATCGTCAGCGTGGCGCAGAAGGAATTTAAGCAGATCTATCCCCAGCCGGGCTGGGTGGAGCATGATCCGCTTGAGATCTGGTCGTCCCAGATGAGCGTGATGATGGAGGCGGTCAGCGGCGTCGGCGCGGCGATTACCGATATCGAGGCCATCGGTATCACGAACCAGAGGGAGACCACCATTGTCTGGGACCGGAAGACCGGCCGTCCGGTCTATAACGCCATCGTCTGGCAGTGCCGCAGGACCTCGGACCGGATCGAGCAGCTGAAGGCGGACGGCATGGCGGAGAAGGTGCAGGAGATCACCGGCCTGATCCCGGACGCCTATTTCTCCGGAAGCAAGATCGCCTGGATCCTGGAGCATGTGCCGGGAGCCAGAGAGCGGGCGGAGAAGGGCGAGCTGGTCTTCGGTACCGTGGACAGCTGGCTGATCTGGAACCTGACCAAGGGACAGGTTCATGTGACGGACTATACCAACGCGTCCCGGACCATGCTGTACGATATCCGGAAGCTTACGTGGAATCAGGAGATCCTGGACTATTTCGGGATCCCGGCCGCGATGCTGCCGGAGGTGAAGCCGTCCAGCCATATCTTCGGCTATACGTCGGAGGAGATCCTGGGAGGAAGGATTCCCATCGCCGGAGTGGCGGGGGATCAGCAGGCCGCGCTGTTCGGCCAGTGCTGTTTTAAGCCCGGAGAGGTGAAGAATACATACGGGACCGGCTGTTTCCTGCTGATGAATACGGGCACGGACGCAGTCCATTCGAAGAACGGACTGCTCACGACTATCGCCGCCAGTGTGGGCGATCGGGTGGAATATGCCGTGGAGGGAAGCATTTTCGTGGCAGGCGCGTCGATCCAGTGGCTGAGGGACGAGCTTCGGATGCTTAAAACGGCGGCCCAGTCGGAGCAGTACTGTACGGCGGTGGAGGATACGGCGGGCGTCTATGTGGTGCCGGCATTCGCGGGCCTGGGCGCGCCCTACTGGCAGCAGTACGCCAGGGGAACGATCGTCGGCCTGACCCGCGGCGCGGCCAAGGAGCATTTTATACGGGCGACGGTGGAGTCCCTGGCTTATCAGGTCAGCGACGTGATCGAGGCCATGGAGAAGGATGCCGGCATCCGCCTGACGAGCCTGAAGGTGGACGGCGGCGCGTCGGCCAATAATTTCCTGATGCAGTTCCAGGCGGACATCCTGAACGCGGCGGTTGTGCGGCCCCGCTGCATCGAGACCACGGCCCTGGGCGCGGCGTATCTGGCCGGACTGGCCGTGGGCTACTGGAAGGACCGGGACGAGATCGCCGGGAACTGGCAGATCGATCAGAGGTTCAAGCCGCAGATGGACGGCGGGCGGCGGACGGAGCTTAAGAAGGGCTGGAAGCGGGCGGTGCGCTGCGCGCTGGCCTGGGCGGAGGACGCATGAAAAGAAAGTATCGATCGCACAGAAGTGCCGGGCAATACGGTACTTCTGGTTTCGTCCGCTTCCGTTTCCATACAGGCAGGGCGCCAGTGACGCTCTGCTTGTATTTTCCTGCCTTGACAAATCTGTCCGAACCCGCTATACTGTTTCTTGCCGGCGATGCGCCGGCGGCCTGATCAAGTCATAACCTTTCCGTGCAGCCGGGGAGATAGCGGTGCCCTGTACCTGCAATCCGCTCTAGCAGGGGTGATGTCTCA
>CANQBX010000056.1 GCA_947589095.1 uncultured Lachnospiraceae bacterium | reverse complement strand
GAAACCGCCGTGTACCGAACGGTACGCACGGTGGTGTGAGAGGACGGCGGCTAATCACCGCCTCCTACTCGATTGACGTATAACAAGGTTTTTTCGCTAAAAATTTGCAATTCTTCTTGTGAGAATATGGATACATGTGATAGGATATAGGAAGAACAGGAGGTAAACAGCTATGGCAAATGTACGGAAGTATCAGATCGACACGGCGGAGAACCGCGTGTTTTTGAAAGAGGTCGGTGAAGGGATCCTCCGCTTCGGGAAGAAGTTTCCTTCGCCGGGAGGTTCTTCCTATTATCTCGGGGATGACGGCACGCCCTGGACGGACAGGCCGAGGGAGACCTGGATCACATCCCGTATGGTTCATGTGTACAGCATCGGCCAGATGCTGGGCTATGAGGGATGCGGAGAGCTGGCGGACGCCGGCCTTAAGGGACTTTCGGGAGAGCTGCACGACGGCGGTCATGGCGGCTGGTACGCGGGCCTTACCGCGGACGGCGGACATCTTCCGACCAAGCAGTGCTACGCTCACGCCTTTGTGATTCTGGCGGCGACATCCGCGCTGCTGGCCGGGAGAAAAGGCGCCGGGGAGCTGCTGGAGGACGCGTGCAGGCTGTATGATGAGAAATTCTGGAACGAGGACGAAGGCCTTTCCTGCGATACATGGAACACGGAATTTACGGAGCTCGACGATTATCGGGGGCTGAACGCCAATATGCATACGGTGGAAGCGTTTCTGGCGGTGGCCGACGCCGCCGCGGACGAGAAGTACCGCGTCCGGGCGGGCAGGATCATCGATCATGTGCTTACCTGGGCCGAGCAGAACGACTGGCGGCTGCCGGAGCATTTCTCCAGCAGCTGGGAGGCGAATCTGGAATGCAATAAGGAGAAGCCGGACGATCCGTTCAAGCCCTACGGCGCGACGCCGGGACACGGCATCGAGTGGGCCAGACTGATCACCCAGTGGGCCGTATCCACCTATGGACCGGATTCGGAGAAGAGCGCGAAGTATCTGGATACGGCGAAGAAGCTGTACCGCCGGGCCGTTTCCGACGCATGGAACTGCGACGGCGCGCCGGGCATCGTCTACACGACGGACTGGAACGGCGAGGCGGTAGTCCACGACCGGATGCACTGGACGCTGGCGGAGGCCATCAATACGTCGGCGGTTCTCTACCGGGTCACCGGCGAAGAGGAATACGCGAAGGATTATGCGGAATTTATGGAGTATCTGGATACGGTGGTGCTGGATCATGTCAACGGTTCCTGGTTCCATCAGCTGGATCAGAAGAATCAGCTGATGGGAACGGTCTGGCCGGGCAAATCAGACTTGTACCACGCGTTTCAGGCGACGTTAATTCCGTACAATGAGCGGATCGGCCTGTCGATCGCGGCGGCGGTCTTTTCGCAGAAAGCAGCGGGCGCCGGACAGCGCAGTTAGCGGCAGTACTACTAGCGGCAGTGCAGTTAAAGGCAGTGCAGCTAGCGGCAGTGCAGTTAAAGGCAGTGCAGAAAAGGAACCAGTACCGCAGACGAGGCGAGGGACGATACCTGTCGCCTTGTCTGCGTGTTATAGAAAAATGCTTTTGAAATCGCCGGGAGGATCATGCGATGGATACAAAAGGGAAAACGTCGGCAAAGGATATGACTACAGGAAATATCATTCTCCTGCTGATCGAATTCTCCGTCCCGCTTATCATCGGCAATCTGTTTCAGATGATGTATAATACGGTGGATTCTCTGGTCGTTGGGAATTTCGTCGGCAAGGAAGCGCTGGCGGCGGTCGGTTCGACGACGATGATCGTTAATATGCTGGTCTTCTTCTTCAACGGCGTTTCCGTCGGGGCAGGCGTGGTGATCAGCCGCTACTATGGGGCGAAGGATCAGAAAGGGCTTCATAAGGCGGTGGAGACCACGATCTTCGTGACCTTTATCTGCGGCGTGCTGTTCACGGTGATCGGAATTCTGCTGGTGCGGCCCATGCTGGTATTCATGGCGACGCCGGACGACGTGATGGATGCGGCGACGGTCTATCTGCGGATCTATTTTGCCGGGATCATCGGGCTTCTGGTTTATAACATGGGAAGCGGAATCCTGCGGGCCGTAGGCGATACCCGCAGGCCGCTCCTTTTCCTGATCTTCACCAGCGTGGTGAACGCGATCCTGGATCTGGTGTTCGTGGTGGTCTTCCACGCGGGGATCGCGGGCGTGGCTTACGCGACGATCATCGCCCAGTTTATCTCGGCAGTCATGATCCTGGTGCTCCTTACGAGAACAAGGGACGAGTACCGGCTGACCTGGAAGGATCTGCGGTGCGACATGCCGATCCTGGGTCAGATCTTTATGATCGGCCTGCCGGCGGGGATCCAGTCGGTCATCACTGCATTTTCCAATGTATTCGTGCAGTCTTATATCAACAGCTTCGGCTCGGCCTGCATGGCGGGGTGGAGCTGCTACAACAAGCTGGATATGTTCATCATGCTGCCGATGCAGAGCATTGCCCAGGCGGCGACCACCTTCGTGGGCCAGAATATCGGCGCGGGGAAAGACGACCGGGTCAATAAGGGAACCGTGGATTCGATGCTGCTGGCGGTGGGAGTGACCGCGGGGATCGCGGTATTTCTGTTCATCTTCGCGGCGCCGGCCACGCGGCTTTTCATCAGCGACGCGGATGTGATCCGGTACGGCGCCATGTTCCTGCAGACCAATGTGTTCTTCATGCTGTTCAACTGCGTGAATCACACGCTGGCCGGCGCCCTGCGCGGACGGGGGGATTCCACCGGGCCGATGGTCATCATGCTTCTGAATTTCGTGGCGGTGCGCCAGGCGTATCTGTTCGTGATGACGCGGTTTATCAGCAATACGGAGCGGCTGGTGGGCTTCAGCTATCCGGTGGGCTGGACGGCGTGCTGTATCATGGAAGTGGCGTATTTCTATCTGCGGTGGGGCAGGAAGAAGGGCGGCGGAAAATGAAATTTCTGGATACAGGGTTTCTGCAGAATGATGAGATCGTGCTCCGGCTGGAGAAGATAGCGGGCGGAGATACGGAGAAAGGCTGGCTTCCGGCGTATTATTTCACCATCTGCGACAGGCAGGGGAGGGAGCTGGGCGTCTGCGACCTGCGGATTGGCCATAACCGGAACGTGTATTACGGCGGAAATATCGGCTACCGGGTCTATGAGCCTTACCGGGGCCATCATTACGCGGGAAAGGCATGCCGGCTGTTGTTTGAACTGGCCAGAAGGCATGGGATGGAGTATTTGATCATCACCTGCAATCCAGACAATCTGGCGTCGAGGAAGACCTGCGAGTATGCGGGCCTGCGCCTGGCGGACATCGTGGAGTTGCCGGAGGATAATGATATGCGGCTCCAGTCCGGAGAGACGGAGAAATGTATTTATTGGATCGGGCTTGCGGACGGATGAGGGAATGCGGACAAGCTGCAGGAAGCGAGATGAGGTTTGGTTATGTGCAGCAGGTATTATGTGGATATGGAAGTGGTGAAAGCGCTGCTGCGTCTCACCGGTGAGGCGGATGACGTTTATATGGAGGATCTGGTACAGGCAGCGGAAGCGGGGACGGTTGATGTCTGCCCATCGCAGAACGCGGTGCTTGTGCTGGGACAGAACGGAAGGATCCTTCTGAAACAGATGCGTTGGGGGTATCCGCAGCATGACAGTGAAACGGATCGCAGAGATGTGTACAGCCGGGAATCCTATAACACGGAATTGTCGGAAAGGAAAGCGCAGCGTCTCCTTATTAACGCCAGGGCGGAAACCGCGGCGGAGAAACCGGCGTTTAGGGAAAGCTTGCACATGTCAAAAACGGCATCCTTTACAGAAAGCACGCATGCGGTGAAACCTGCAATTCAGGAAAGCCTGCGCCCGGGGAAGCCGGCGCTGGCCGGAATTCCTGTAAGCGGGCGCTGCGCGGTGCCTGCGGCTGGTTTCTACGAGTGGAACCGGAGTAAGGAAAAAGCGGTATTTACGCATCGGGAGTCTCCTGTTTTCTATATGGCGGGACTGTACCGGAGGTTTGACGGTGAAGACCGCTTCGTTGTCCTGACGACACAGGCCAACGCATCTGTCGCGCCGGTTCATGAGCGGATGCCCTTGATCCTGGAGGCGGACGAGCTTGAGACATGGCTGAACGACGACGCCGGAGCGGCAAAGCTTCTTGCGAAGACGCCGGGAATGCTTACGCGGAGTCAGGAGTATGAGCAGTTGAGCCTGTTCGGATCGCTGTGAATCCGCCGGAATAGCTGCGAGAGGAAGTTATAGATGGAACTGGAGTCAAAACGGCTGTTTCTGCGGCCGTGGGAAGAGACAGGCGCGGAAACATGCAAGAAAATGGAACAGGCTGAAAGCCAAATAGAACAGACTGGAAGTCCGCGGGACACGGATCCTGCGCACTGTGAGATCACTCCCCCTGATATGGATTCGTATCTGGCTGCGAAAAGCCGTTGGGACAGCGTAGCGAAACCCTTGGGCGGCCTGGGTGAGCTGGAGGAAATGGTGCAGAAGATCGCCGCGGCGCAGCGAACAGCAGATGTTGACATCAGCCGCCGGTGCGTGGTGATCCTTTGCGCTGATAACGGCGTTACGGCGGAAGGCGTGACCCAGTCGGACAGTTCGGTAACGGCTCTCTGCGCGGAAAGTATGGCGAACGGCATTTCCAGCATTAATCAGCTGGCAGACGCCTATCGGACGGAGGTGCTGGTCGTGGACGCGGGGATGGCGGCGGATGTGAAAAATGAGAATATTCTTATGCGGAAGGTCGCCCGCGGAACCGCCAATATCGCCGCCGGCCCAGCGATGACGCGCGCGGAAGCGCAGCGTTCCATTCAGCTGGGAATCGATATCATGGGCGGTCTGAAGCAGAGCGGCGTACAGATCGCCGCCGCGGGCGAGATGGGCATCGGCAACACGACGACGGCTGCGGCCGCAGCCTCGGTGCTTCTGGGGCTTCCGCCGCGGAAGGTGACCGGCCGCGGCGCGGGACTGGACAGCGCGGGACTTGAGCGGAAGATTGCTGTCATTGAAAAGGCGATCCGCGTGAACAGGCCGTCCACGGACGACCCGCTGGATATCCTTTCCAAGGTGGGCGGTTTTGATATCGGAGCTATGGCGGGGATGTTCCTGGGCGGCGGAATCTACGGGATTCCGGTGATCATCGACGGAATGATCTCGGCGGCGGCAGCGCTTCTGGCGTACCGGCTGGCGCCGGCGGTGAAGGCCTATATGCTCGCGAGCCACCAGTCCGGGGAGCCGGCCGGTCGTCTGCTGCTTGCGGCAATCGGTCTGAAACCGGTCATCGACGCCGGGATGCATCTGGGCGAAGGAACCGGAGCGGTCATGCTTTTGCCGCTTCTGGACGGCGCGCTGGCCGTGTACCGAAACGCGCACCATTTCGAGGAGATCGGTCTGGAAAGGTATGTGAAGCTGACATGATGACACTGGTGACAGGTGGGGCCAAATGCGGAAAGTCTCATTACGCGGAACGGCTTTTAGAGAACTTCGCGGGGAAGAAATATTACATCGCCACGATGGAGCCTTACGGTGAGGAGGCAATGGCGGCGATCGTCCGGCACCGGAAACTGCGGGCCGGGAAGGGATTTGAGACCGTCGAACGGTATATGGATATCGACGGGCTTGTTGCGCCGGAGGAATTCCGGCTGCCGCGAGGCTGCGGGATCCTCCTGGAATGTACGGCAAATCTCTGTGCCAATGAGATGTTTAAGGACGGCCGGATCTGTGATCCGACGGAGAAGATCCTGCGTGGGTTTGGGCGGCTTAAGGACATTTCCGCGGAGCTTGTGATCGTGACCAATGAGGTGGGAAGCGACGGCATTTCCTATGAGAAAGGCACGGCGGAATATATTCGGGTGCTGGGCACAGTCAACCGGCTGACAGCGCAGATGGCCGACCGCGTCGTGGAGTGCGTCTATGGGATCCCGGTGGTGCGGAAGTAGGAATAGGAGAATTGCGCATGAAGATACTTTACTCGCTGATTACGTCTTTTCAAATGTATTCCAGGATACCCATGCCGCAGGTTGCGTGGAAGCCGGAGAACCGCCGCTACGCGCTGTGTTTTTTTCCTCTGGTTGGGGCGGTCATCGGGGCGATATTCCTGCTTTGGAAAAAGATCGGCGTATGCCTGACAGTCAGTCCATTCCTGGACGGAGTTGTGGCGGCGCTGATCCCGCTGGCGGTGACGGGCGGTATCCACATGGACGGATTCTGCGATACGGTGGACGCCAGGGCGTCGTGGGCGGATCGGGAGAAGAAGCTTTCAATCTTAAAAGATCCGCATATCGGCTCCTTTGCGGTCATGTCCTTATGCGCGTATCTGCTTCTGCAGACGGCGCTTCTGGGCGAGATCGGAAATGGTCCCGCGGTGCCGATCATAGCGATGTCCTTCGTGCTCTCCCGGGCGCTCAGCGGTCTGGCAGCGGTTCTATTTCGGAACGCACGGGAAGACGGCATGCTTCACGAGAATACGGGACCGGCGCAGAAGAGAACGACGGCGGCGGTGCTTGTGCTGACAGCGGTGGCCGCCTGCGCCGTTATGCTGTGGTGCAGTCCGGTCACAGGCGGAGCTGCCATCGCTGGTGCCGGTCTGTGTTTTCTCCATTACCGGATCACGGCGTACCGCGAATTCGGCGGCACTACCGGCGATATCGCCGGGTGGTTCCTGCAGCGGTGCGAGCTTGTGATGCTGGTATGCGCAGCGGGGGCGGAGAAGGTCGCAGTCTGGGCGGCAGGCGCGGGAGGATTGTTGGGGTGACAGCATCTAAAAGCAAAGGCAGTTGTCCCGATGAAAAAAGTTATGAAGAGGAAAGAGAAGCCTGCAGAAAAATGGAGGAATCAAGGCATGATCATGATAACAGGCGGCGCATTTGCCGGAAAGCTGGAATTTGCGCGGGCGCATTTCGGATTGAACGAGGATGAGATCGTTGACGGGACGGACTGCGCCCCGGAAGATGTATTTACTGCGAAATGTATCGTGCATTATGAACGGCTCATCCGGCGGCTGATGGAGACGGATGGGCAGGGCCTTCAATATGGAGCCGGCGGCGCGGATGAAGAAATGGAAGCGGTCGGTACGGATGGCGCGTCAAAGTGCAGAAGTCTGCGGCCGCTCGCATTTACCGACCGGCTGCTTTGCGAGAATCCGGACGCGATCGTGATCATGGATGAGATCGGCAGCGGAATCATACCGCTGGAGAAGAGCGAGCGCCTCTGGCGCGAGCAGACGGGCCGCGCAGGATGCAGGATCGCGGAGAGATCGGATACGGTGGTTCGTATATGCTGCGGGTTGCTGGAGATTATTAAGGGGATCCCGCGATAAGTCAATCGTTTTTTGAATCGTAGAAAGGCTTTCCATGCTGTCTCCTGTCTGTGATCACAGGTACAGTATAACATAAATCGTGCGCGTGCGATTGATAAAAATTGCGATTTTGCGTGAGAATAATAGGAGAAGCATCAAATCAATGGCTGATTGCTTATTATTTATCTTTGCTTGGATACAAGAATGTCTTGCTCCTGGTCTATGAAATATGGTAAAATAGAATCGGACTGAAAGATAGGAGGTGGCAGTATGCTGGAAGCGGTAAGAGGTCATTATGATGGTACACATATTGTAATGGAGGAAAATGTCAAACTGACTGCAGGTCAGGAAGTGATTATAACAATTCTTGATGCCGGACAACAAACCAGGCCAATCCCTGATCTTAACAGATATATGGGCAGAGGCCCCAAGATGTTTCATGATGATGCACAGGAGTATGTAAAGGAGCTGAGAAAGAATGACAGAATATAAAAAGATATTTCTCGATACGGCTCCTTTTATATATTTTCTGGATGCAGACGAACGATACGGCTCCCGAACCCGTGATATTTTTGAGTGTATCCTGAACTCCCGGGGACAACTTCTGACTTCCACGATTACATGTGAAGAATATCTGGTTTATCCTTATAGGACAAATAATCAGGAAAAAGTCGATGCATTTTTCGATTTTATAAGTGATCTTCATATACCGGTTTATCCAATTGATATAGAAACTGCTAAAATAGCTGCGTTGATTCGTGCCAAATACAAAGATTTCAAAGGAATGGATGCCCTGCAATTGGCGTCTGCGTGTGTCCGTGGCTGTGATGTTTTTTTGACAAACGATAAGCAGCTGCGACAATTCACAGAAATTCCCTGTATAACAATTGATGAATGGGATAAATGAGCGTGAATGGTTAAGAAAAATTTTGAGGTGGAAATCGCGTCCCCATGCGCCGCATGCCGAGAGGCAATGGGCAAAAGAGATTCCGGGAGCGACGCGCCGGACAAAATTTCTCTTTCTTTTTCTATTACTGAAAGACTTATGGTGGACAACGGTGAGGTATTTTAGCAACATGACAAAATCCGTAATTGATATTCTTATGGAGGCGGTCCGTAGCGGCGTCTGGATACCGGCCGCGCCGCTTCTGATTGGATTCCTGATCGACCTGATATTGGGCGATCCTTATTGCCTGCCGCACCCGGTCCGGGCCATCGGCAGCCTGATCTCACAGCTGGAAAGGGCAGTGCGGAAGCATTTCGCGGGGAATCTGCGGTTTGGGGGCGCCGTTCTGGCGCTGGCTGTGCTGACGGTTACGACCGGTGCTGCATGGGCGGTTTTGTATGCAGCGTACCGGATCAGCATATGGATTGGGATCGCGGCGGAGAGCGTGATGTGTTATTATCTGATCGCACAAAAATGTCTGCGGGACGAAAGCATGAAGGTTTGCCGGGCGCTTGAGGAGAAGGATACCGAGAAGGCCAGAAAGGCCGTGTCCATGATCGTGGGGCGCGATACCGGGAGGCTTGATGCAGCCGGGATCACGCGGGCTGCGGTGGAGACGGTGGCGGAGAATACCTCGGACGGTGTGACCGCGCCGATGCTGTTCATCGCCTTCGGCGGCGCGGCGCTGGGCTTTTTTTATAAAGCGGTCAACACGATGGATTCCATGATTGGCTACCGGAATGAGAAATACACCGACCTGGGGCGCTTTGCTGCAAGGCTTGACGATGCGGTAAACTATCTGCCTTCCCGGATCACGGCAATTGTCATGATCCTTTCCGCGTATCTGCTGAGGTATAACGGCGGAAACGCGTATCGGATCTGGCGGCGGGACCGGCGAAAGCACGCCAGTCCCAATTCCGCCCAGACGGAGTCTGTGTGCGCGGGCGCGCTGGGTGTGAGACTGGCCGGGGATGCGTATTATTTTGGGGAACTCTACAGAAAGGAATATATTGGCGACGATAAGCGGCCGGTGGAGGCGGAGGATATCCGCAGGGCGAACCGGCTTATGTATTGCACGTCGGTGATCGTGTTGGCACTTTCCGTGATCATAAGAATGGTGATCGGAGGCAGAATCCGGGTTTAATCAAAATTGAGGAGAGCAGAAGAAAATGCCTGAAGGAGCGCAGAAGCCATTGGATGCGCAAAAGGAAACCAATATACAAAGGGAGATCGCGCGTCCTCCCCATGGAGGCGATGTTTATGGCGACAATATTTATGGCGGTAGCTTTAACGGAGTCAGCGTTTGTGGCGGAAACACCAGCGGCTGCCGCATCCGTGGCGGAGGTATCCGCTATGATTTCTCTGCTAATATAGGTCCGCTTGGCATGCCGGAAGGTGTGAAAGAGGCGCTCAGACGGGATATTGATTGCTGGGATGTTTATCCGGATCCGTATTGCCGGGCGCTGACGGCGGAATTGTCCGCCCACACCGGGATAGATGGCGGCCGGATCGTATGCGGGAACGGAGCGGCGGATCTGATCTGGCGGATCATGCTGGCGCTGCGGCCGAGGAAAGCGGTGATCTGCGCGCCCACATTTTCTGAATACGCGAAAGCACTTGCGGCGGTTGGGAGCGGGATCGTCGAATACAGATTGGCGGAGGAGAATGATTTTGTTCTGGACGAAGAGATCCTTGCATATCTGGACGGAACGGTTCAGATGCTGATCCTGTGCTCGCCGAATAATCCGACAGGGAGCGTGATCGATCCGGCGCTTCTTGAGAAGATATGCGAGGTGTGCCGGGAGAAGGGGATTCTTCTGCTGTGCGACGAGTGTTTCCTGGATTTTGTGCGGGATAGCAGAGATCGGAGCGCGGTGTGGTTTATAAAGTGTGCCGGCAGGCGGTCAGTGATCGTGCTTAAAGCATTTACAAAGATTTACGCGATGGCGGGGATGCGGCTGGGTTATGCGCTGTTTGGCAGCAGGCAGCTGGCGGAGACGGTCCGGAACACGGGGCAGTTCTGGAGCGTTAGTTCCCCGGCGCAGGCGGCGGGAATCGCGGCTCTGGCGGAGCGGGACTACGTTCGCAGAACCGTAGAGATTGTGGAAACGGAGCGGGAATATCTTCGGAGAGAGCTTACGCGGCTCGGCCTGCGTGTGTATCCATCGGAAGCGAATTTCCTCTTGTTCCGCTGCGGGCTGCCGCTCGATGAACGATTGTTGAAAGAAAGAATATTGATCCGGTCCTGCGAAAATTACAGCGGCCTGGACGCGTCTTATTTTCGGATCGCGGTGAGGATGCATGAGGAGAATGCGGCGCTTGTTGAAGCGATAGGCTGTTGTCTCGGAATATAACCGTTTGGGAGAAATCGATTCTATGCGTGGGGAATATTTGAGATGTAAGGCTGTGCAAAGTGCGGATATGGAGATTGTGAGGAAAGTCCAGACGAAGTGCGGCAATGAGGATTAAGATACAAGGCAGTGCTGGGTACGGATATGGAGATTAAGAGGAAAGGTTGTGCGAGGTACGGCCATGGAGAAAAAGAGATGCGGTTGGGTATCCGGTGAGGAACAGAGGCATATTTCGGAGAAATCCCTCCGTTATCACGATACCCGCTGGTGCAAACCGGAGCACCGTGATCAGGAGCTTTTCGCGATGCTGGTCCTGGAAGGGATGCAGGCCGGCGTGAGCTGGGATATCATTCTGCGGAAAGAGGATAATTTCCGAAAGGCGTTCGACGGATTTGATCCGCAGATCGTGGCGGATTATGATGGGGCGAAGATCGGAGAACTGATGCAGGACGCCGGGATTATCCGGAACCGGCGGAAGATCGAGGCGGCAGTCACAAACGCCCGGGCGTTTCTTAAGGTGCAGGAGGAATTCGGCAGCTTCGACCGGTATGTCTGGGGATTTACCGATGGAAAGATCATCGATCATCATTTGTTCGATATGAGGGATATGCCCGCGAAAGATGAGTTGTCCGAGCGGATCAGCGGGGATCTGAAAAAGAGAGGATTCAAATTCGTGGGTCCGGTGATCATTTATTCTTATCTTCAGGGGATCGGGGTGATCAACGATCACTGGGAGTATTGTGAATACAGGTGATTTCTGATTTCAGCTTCTAGATTTGGGACAATAAGACGTCATACAATGTAACAGCATGGGCGATGAATAGAAGACTGGATATTGACAGATAATGATTAAGCAGTTATAATAATGTGGTGGGATATCCCACTATGCGCTATGGAGGTGAGATCAGATGGAGTTAGTTAAGGATTATACGGTTCATATCGACAGCAAAAAAAGAGTAACATTAAGAAATGCGGCATATCAGTATTATCACGTCAAAGAGTATAATAACGGTTGTATTATGCTGGAACCCCGTATCCTTACTGTACCGGAGACACTTTCAGAAAGAACGCTTTCGGATATGGATCAGGCGGTTGCCAATTTCAAACTTGGAAAAGTTTCATCGCCTGTTGATTTATCTGATTTCTGAGTATCTGTGTAATTGGGGCTGCCATTCGGAAACGATATCTTGGACAATGGCAGCCTTCTTTGTTTCTATGTGAATAGAGCGTTAGAGACATTCCGTTCGCATTGGGGGAAAGTATGAGATATAGTATACGCATGGGAATTCCCGAGATGAAGCGTTTGTGGGATGACCTGCAGAGCAAATTCAAGTCCGGAACAATAAACAAACAAGAAGCACAGTTATATAAAAAATGGGGAAAAGCGCTGAAGCTGCTGTCAGAAAATCCTTTATATCCAAGCTTGAGATCGCATGAAATTTCCCAGTTAACCGGTCGGTATGGTATAATCTCGACAGAGATTATACCGCGCCGGTTCGGTGTCCGAACGAAGTGAGGACAAAACACCGGACCGAACCGTGCGCATCCCCCGGAGGGAACATGTCCGAAGGACATGGTATTAAGGTATGGCAGTCCTATCTGGAAAATAAGACAAGCGGCGCGATGAGAATGTATTGGGTATATGGCCCGAATCAGGGAGAAATAACGGTAATTGGATTGGAACCGCATCCGGAGGATCAGAAAAACGGCGCTTATGATAAAGTGGTTTTATCTGATTTGAAGTAATTGATGCTAAGGCTTCTCTGTGGGAGGAAGAGGCATTCTTATGACAAAAACGATCATGATCCAGGGCACTATGTCCAGTGCCGGTAAGAGCTTTCTCGCAGCGGCGCTCTGCCGGATCTTTCGGCAGGACGGCTATTCCTGCGCGCCGTTTAAGTCCCAGAACATGGCGCTGAATTCCTATGTGACCGCGGACGGCCTGGAAATAGGCCGGGCGCAGGCCATGCAGGCGGAGGCCGCTATGACGGAGCCGTCTGTGGATATGAATCCGATCCTTCTGAAGCCAACCAGTGATTCCGCATCGCAGGTCATCGTAAACGGCAAGGTGCGGGGAGATATGCGGGCGGCGGAATATTTCCGGCACAAGAAGGAACTGGTTCCGGAGATCCTGGCCGCATACCGGCGGCTGGCGGATCGATACGATATTATCGTTGTGGAGGGCGCGGGAAGCCCGGTGGAACTGAATCTGAAGAAAGACGATATTGTCAACATGGGCCTTGCAAAAATGCTTCACGCGCCGGTGCTGCTGGCCGGAGACATCGACCGCGGCGGCGTATTTGCCCAGCTTCTGGGAACACTGGCGCTTCTGGAAGAAGACGAGAGAGCGCTGGTTAAGGGCCTGATCGTGAATAAATTCCGCGGTGACCGGAGGTTGTTTGACGATGGCGTAAAGATCCTGGAAGCGCGCGGAGGCAAACCCGTGGCGGGAGTGATTCCGTACATCGACTGCGACCTGGAGGATGAGGACAGTCTGGCGGAGAGACTTGAGCGGAAGACAGCAGACGGTGTGATTGATATCGCGGTAGTCCGTCTGCCGCACATCTCGAATTTCACGGATTTCGATGTATTCGCGCGTTTCCCCGGCGTGTCGGTCCGTTTCGCGGCGCGTGCGGAGCAGCTTGGGACGCCGGATATGGTCATTCTGCCAGGCACGAAGAGTACCATTGCTGATCTTAAGCATATCCGGGAAAATGGACTGGAGGCTGCGGTGAAGCGGCTGGCAGCCGAAGGCGTGCCGGTTTTCGGGATCTGCGGCGGATACCAGATGCTGGGCGAAAGCATTTCCGATCCGGACGGAGCGGAGGGTGGCGGAACCATCGCGGGAATGGGGCTTCTTGGCGGCAGAACGGTATTTGCGAAGGAGAAGACCAGAAGGCGGACAGAAGGAAATTTCGCGGAAGTCGGAGGCGTGTTCGCCGGGCTTTCCGGAAAGCACTTTTCTGGGTACGAGATCCATATGGGAAGTACGGTTTCGGAGGAAATCCCGCTTGTGTTCTGCAGAAAGGCAGTGCATGAGGGAGAGACGGCTATGAATTGCATTGGGATACAGGAAAATGAACTGACGGAATGTTTCCGGGATAACGGCGGCGCGGTGCGCGGAAATGTGTACGGTTGCTATATCCATGGGATCTTCGACAGCGGAGAGATCGCGGAAGAGATTGTGAAAGTGTTGTATGAACGGAAGGGACTTTCATATTCCGGAGAAAGACGCGACGGTGGGCATGACAGCAAATACGACGGCGCAGCGTATAAGCAGCGGCAGTTCGATCTGCTGGCGGATGGAGTGCGGCAGAATCTGGATATGGATATGGTTTATCAGATACTTGAGCGCGGGTGCGGTGAAAGATGACCGCTGTGCTGGATCAAATTGTTTCTGTGAAAAGAGGAGGATTTTCTTATATGGACGTCCGTGATTATGAGTACATCGTGGCTATCGCCGAGCAGGGCAGCATCACCCGGGCGGCGGCTCATCTCTTCATCACCCAGTCGGCGCTGACCAAATTCCTGCAGAGGACGGAGCGGGATCTGGGATTGGCGCTGTTCGTACGCGACGGCAGCCGCTTCCAGCTGACGGAGGCGGGGCGGCGCTACGTGGAGACGGGCCGGGCGATCATTCATCTTGACCGGCAGCTGGAGGAACAGCTGAGTCAGGAGTTCGCGTCTCAGAAGGAGCGGATCCGTCTGGGATTCCCGGCGGGACAGACGGACGATATCCTGCGGAATGTTCTTCCGGCTCTCTACGAGCGGTTCCCGGACACGCGGGTATTTGCCAGAGGGGACAGCAGCCGGCGCCAGATGACAGCGCTGCATAGTGACGACCTGGATCTGGCGGTGGTAACGAATGCGGAGCGGGAGCCGGGGTACCGTTATCTGCCGTTAGAGAAATCCCGTATGGTTCTGATGGTCCGCGGGGATTCGCCGCTGCTTTCCGAGGCGGAGAAGAAGAGCGGATATCCCTGTCCGGCGGTGCCTAAGGAGAAGCTGAACGGCCTTCCCATGGTGACGATGCCCGCGTCCACCGATTCCGGCAGTCTGACGATGAATATGTGCCGCAAATATGGCCTGAAGCCGGATTTCGTGCTGGAAGTCAGCGATGTGCGCGCCCTGATAGACGCGGTGGAATGCGGTTTCGGGGCCGCGGTCTTTCTGTCGGTTCCCATCGAGGGAAGAAAGGTGCGGTACCTCTCCATAGAAGGAGTGGAAAGCCCGGAGCAGATGACCATGCTGGTGTACCGGTCGGACCGGGAGCTGTCGCCGGCCATGTCCTATCTGATCCAATTGCTGACCAAGGGAGAATCCTTTATGTAATGAAAATTCGTAGAAATTATTAATCCGGGAACCACGCGGGGCGTGGATGAATGAAGCGGTTTTGCAATCATCGTAGAATTGTAAAAAAAAAGTCTGGCGGGAGGTTAAGACTTCCCGCCAAACAGTCCTTTCAGAAGTTCCATCATCTTATCCAGATCTATGGGCTTGGCCAGATGCCCGTTCATACCGGCCTCTATGGCCTTCTCCCTGTCTTCCTCAAACGCGTTGGCCGTCATTGCGAAGATCGGAATGCTTGACAGATGCGGATCTTCCATGGCGCGGATAACATGGGTGGCGGCGTAGCCGTCCATGATCGGCATCTGGATGTCCATCAGGATCAGGTTGTAGTAGCCCGGCTCGGACTGCTCGACCATATCGCAGGCCTGCTGACCGTTCTCGGCGCATTCAACCAGGAAACCGGCTTCCTGAAGGATTTCCGTGGCAATCTCGCGGTTGAGATCGTTATCCTCGGCCAGAAGGATGCGTTTGCCTGCGAAGCTGGCTTCCTGCGGAAGCGCGCTCTCCCTGACCGGCACATCGTCCGTGGCCCGGCCCAGGCTGCGCTCCAGCGTATGGTGGAGATCGGAAGCGAAGAGAGGCTTGCTGATGAAGCCGGTGACGCCGGCCCGGCGGGCCTCCTGTTCGATATCCGACCAGTCGTAGGCAGACATCAGGATGATGGGAGAGTCATTTCCCACGATCTGCCGGATCTGTCGGACGGTCTCGATGCCGCTGAGTTCCGGCATGGACCAGTCTACGATATAGACTTCAAATGGGTCGGCCAGCTCCACGGCTTCCGTGGTGCGCGCGATTGCCTCACGGCCGGACGGGGCCCATTCCGCCCGCATTCCGATCTGCCGCAGCATCTTGGATACGCTCTGGCAGCAGACCATATCGTCGTCTACGACCAGTCCCCGGAAGCCCTTCAGCTCCGCGATGGGATCCATTTCCTGATGGGCGGCGGAGAAGCGCAGTTCCAGATTCACGGTAAATGTGGTGCCTTTGTCCTGCTCGCTCTCCACGCTGATGGTGCCGCCCATCATGTCCACGATATTCTTGGTGATGGCCATGCCGAGGCCGGTGCCCTGGATGCCGCTGACCGTGGAGGTCTGTTCGCGTGTGAAAGGATCGAAGACGGTTCTGGCAAATTCCGGACTCATGCCGATCCCGGTGTCGCTGACCCGGAATTCATAGAGCCCGCGCCCTTTTGCGCGGGATGGCTTCTGGGTGACCCGGACGGCGATCGTGCCTCCGACGGGGGTAAATTTGATCGCGTTGGAGGTCAGGTTCAGAAGGATCTGGTTCAGCCGCAGCTTGTCGCAGTAGATCTCCTCGTCCGTTACATCCACCGTGTCGATGAACAGTTCCATGCGCTTGGCGTGAATGTCCGACTGAATGATATTGCGCAGGCCCTGCAGAATGTCGGCCAGATTCTCCGGTCGCTCGTTGATGGAGACCTTGCCCGATTCGATCCGGCTCATGTCCAGCACGTCGTTGATCAGGGACAGCAGATGATTGGACGCCTGGGCGATCTTGGACAGGTAGTCCCTGGCCCGCTCCTGATTATCCAGATGGGTGGTGGTCAGGGCCGTATAGCCGATGATCGCGTTCATCGGCGTGCGGATATCGTGGGACATGTTATTAAGAAATGTAGTCTTGGCCCGGTTGGCGGCGTCCGCTGCCTGGAGGGCGTGGGTCAGCTCCTCGGTCTTATTCTGAAGTTCGCGGGTGGCCTGGTCGACCTTTTCCTTCAGCTGCTTCTGGTTGCGTGTCCGCACCGCCAGCATGGCCAGGGCGAAGAGCAGCAGAAGCACAAGGAAGACGCCCAGTACGCTGTAGAGCGGGTTCCGGTAGAGGAAGGCGGTCAGACTGACATTGTCGTTTCGGCCGGCGTCGATCTCCCGCGACAGGATGGCGTCCAGCTCTGCGTCGGTAAAGCTGTCGGATCCTTTGTCCAGAAGGGAGAGCAGGTAGCGGCCGCCCTTCACATTATTTCCGACGGCGTAGGACAGGGAGGTATCCCCGAAAACGACCGATGTCAGATGATTGCGGACGTCCTCGCGGACATACTGTCCCGCGGTGTAGGAATAGAGAATGGTGGCGTCGGCCCTGCCGTCCAGCACCGCCCGGACGCAGTCTTCTGTGGATGCAAACCGTATGAGTTCGTCCTCCGGATAGTGGTCCGCGATATATTTGTTGATGGCTTCGGCGCGTTCCATCACCGCCAGACATTTTATTTCCCCGGAGAAGCCGTCCAGGGTCAGCCGGGCGAAATTAGTCTGGAAATAGGGAACTGTGATCTTATAGCCTTCCTCTTCCGCCAGATAGTAATCGCCGGTAAAGTCTAAAACGATATCCGCCGTCCCGGCTTCCCGGAGGGCATAGTATTCGTTCCGGTCTTTCACCGGAACATATTCGTAGTTCAGGCCGAGACGGCCGGCCAGAATCTCGAAGAGAGAGGGCAGGATGCCCCGGGCCTCGCCGTCCTGGAAATAGCAGTAAGGGGGCCGGTCCGGATTGAAGAGCAGGCGCAGCGGCTCGCCCGACGCGCGGTGCTCCTCCAGAAACGCCCGCTCGCCGGCGTTCATGATGATGGAGCCTTCCTGGTCGGTAGAGTAGTACATCTCGTGCAGGGTGTCGCGCCAGTTGGGGTCGTGCAGATCCATTTCGTTGATAGCCGCATTGATCCGGGCCATCAGTTCGGCGCGGTCTATACGGGTACAGATGTAGAAGGGGCTGGCGTCGAAGGACTCTAAGAGCCATTCATTTTCCAGAAGCCGCAGGCTTCCGGTGACGGCGGCGTCCACCTGGCCGCCCTGAAGGGCGGCGGTCAGTTCGTCCTGCTCGGCAAAATAGACCGGATGGAAGGTAAAGCCGTGCTCCTCGGCGAACCGCTCGAAGTTGGCGTTCTTGGAGTTGCCTTCCAGCATCCCCACGTCGATGCCGTCATAGGTGGCGTAGTCGCCCTCCACGATGGCCTGATTCCCGGCCTTCACCGTGAAAATGGTAGAGTTGACGCCGATGGACTGGTCGGAGAACAGGAATTCCTTCTCCCGTTCCGCGGTCTTGGAAACGGAGGTGACAATATCCACCTCGCCGCTGCGGAGCATATCCAGGGACTCGGCGTAGGAACCGTCGTAGCCCACATATTCATAGGACCAGCCGCCGTGGATAGCCAGCCGCTGCAGGAATTCGTAGCCGTAGCCGCTGCGGCGTCCGTCCTCCTCGATGATGTGATAGCCGGAAAAGGCGAAAAAGCCCACCTTAAGCACTTCCGGCTGTTCCTCCGCCGGACTGGCGGCCTGTGCGGTCAGGCAGGTCGTAAAGAGCAGCAGCGCGGCCATCGTAAGGCACAGCAGGCGCTTTTTATTCATATAGTTTCCTCCTCTAAAGTTCTGAGCAAAAAACAGTGATTCAAGGTTGCTGAGGTTAAGATACGGAGATTAGAACAGTGTACCATTTAACGGAGTCTTTTTCAACCACCAGAATTGAATTTATGAAAGAAAAATGGGAGGATACCACTTTACATGTCGGCTGCGGCATGGTAAAATCTCGCCAGAGATTTTACCGCGCCGGTTCGGTGTCCGAACGGAGTGAGGACAAAACACCGAACCGAACCGTGCGCATCCCCCGGAGGGAGCATGCCTGGGGGACATGGTACAATGTCCACGCCCGCAGCGTGAGGAATGCAGGGGTACAAGAGCGAGAAGCTTGCGGCCGTTTCATTTGCAGAGATCAGCCGCATAAGAATACGCAGTTTGCCGGCCAAATATACGGATATGAAATCTGACGTTGGAAAGCGTCAGGCGGCGATTCTGGAAGCTGAAACAATCAGAGAAAGGGGATCCAAGACCGTGAATTACTACGAGGAAGCATTGAAACTCCACAGCGAACATAAAGGCAAGATCGAAGTGGTCAGCAAAGTGAAGCTGGAGAACCGCGATGATCTGAGCACCGCCTATACGCCCGGTGTGGCCGAGCCGTGCAGGGAGATCGCCAAAGACAGGAAGAACGTCTTTAAATACACCGCCAAGAGCAATTTAGTCGGCGTCGTCAGCGACGGCACGGCGGTCCTGGGGCTGGGCAATATCGGCGCGGAGGCCGCGATTCCGGTCATGGAGGGAAAGGCGGTCCTTTTCAAGACCTTCGGCGGCGTGGACGCGTTCCCCATCTGCCTGGACACGCAGGATACGGAGGAGATCATCCGGGCTGTGAAGCAGATCGCACCTGTATTCGGCGGGATCAACCTGGAGGACATTGCCTCCCCCAAATGCTTTGAGGTCGAGAGGCGCCTGGAGGAGGAGCTGGATATCCCGGTCTTCCACGACGACCAGCACGGCACGGCTATCGTTGTGACGGCGGCCCTTCTGAATGCCCTTAAGGTGGTCGGCAAGAAGATGGAAGACATTCATGTGGTGTTAAACGGCCCTGGCTCTGCGGGAACCGCAATCATTAAGATGCTGCTTACCGCCGGCGTGAAGCATATCATTGCCTGCGATGAGAACGGCATTCTCTATAAGGACCGCGGCGTTGGCATCGCGGATCATAAGAAGATGCTGTGCGAGATCACGAATCCGGAAGACCGCCGGGGCGGTCTGGCTGAGGCGCTTCATGGCGCGGATGTTTTCATCGGCGTGTCGGTGGGCGGAGCGTTAAAGCCGGAAATGATCGCGGCGATGAATCCGGATCCGATCGTATTCGCGATGGCGAACCCGGTACCGGAGATCATGTACGACGAGGCCATGGCGGCGGGCGTGAAGGTCATGGGTACCGGCCGTTCCGATTTCCCGAACCAGATCAACAATGTGCTTGCGTTCCCCGGAATCTTCCGCGGCGCGCTGGACGCGGGGGCCCGCGACATCAATTACGATATGAAGCTGGCGGCGGCGCAGGCAATCGCCGAACTGGTGGAGCCGGAAAAGCTGTGCGCCGGGTACATCATTCCGTCGGCGTTAGATCCGCGGGTGGCGCCTCATGTGGCGGAGCGGGTCGGCGAGGCGGCCAGAAGATCCGGAGCAGTAAGAAAGTGAAGAGTCAGAGTTTGAAGATATGTACTTGATCTTTCTCTTCATCAGCCCAGTACCGTCCCTGCATATGGTCCAGATGCTCCTTTGTCCACAGCCCCGGCGCACCGCCGGTGTGCATGAAGATGGCGCCGTCTCTGGCGCGGATCACGCCGCGCTTCAGCAGATCGACGTATCCGTGGAGCACCTTGCCGGTGTAGCAGGGATCCACGAAAATGGCCTCTGTGCGGGCCAGAAGCTCAATATAACTCTCGGTGACGGCGTCCGGTTCATTGTAGCCGACGCCGCCGTAGCCGATGGGAGCGGAACTGGAAATGCCGTCGGCTGAATCGAACCCAAACTCCAGATGCAGGTCTTCCTTCCTGCAGGTAAATCCCATTTCAAAATATTCACTCAGTTCATTGATGAAATCCACCGTCTCCTCCACCGGCCGGAAGTCCGGCTCGATGGGGATGCCGATCACCTCAAACGGCGCGCGATAGTATTTCGCACCGGCCCACAACCCGGCGAAGGTTCCGGTGGAGCCGTAGCCGACGACCAGATGCTTCGCCCGGATATTCTGCGCTTTCATCTGCGCCATGATCTCCGGAACCGCCTGGATATAGCCGGCGGAGCCGATGACAGTCTGCCCGCCGACCGGGACGGACAGAACCTTGTCGCCCCGCGCTTCATATTCCGCGATGATCCGTGCGGCGCATTCGTCCACGAACCGCTGTACGGCTGCCGCCTGCCCGTCCGCGGGGAGCGCGTCTGCGGATGAGGTATCCACAAAATAGATATCCGCCCCCATGAGCCGGTCCAAAAGCAGATTGCCGGAGAGGGAATCCGGCTTCGGGCCTTTCAGCACCAGGATCGGCTTCAGCCCGCATCGTATGGCAGCGGCCACGGTGAGACGGCCATGGTTGGTCTGGACGCCGCCGAAGGTCATCAGGGCCGTATAGCCGTTCGTAAGTGCGTACTGAACGATGTAGTTCAGTTTCCTGGCTTTATTGCCGCCGAGAGCCAGGCCGGTCAGGTCGTCGCGTTTGATGTAAAGACCGCAGCGGGAGGCGGCGTCTGCCGTATCCGCTTCGGCGTCTGCCGGGCCGCCGGCTGTTTCCATGGGGGAAGAGCACCGCTGCCGCGCTGCTTGTATTCCCAGTGCCGCCGCCAGGCGCGGCATGGGTTCTAACGGAGTATTTATGTATCCGACGGGAATGGATCTCAGATCTTCGATTTTCATGGAAGGACCTCCGGTTTTATGGATTCTGTTTGTTAAAGCTGATTATAACGGATGAGCCCCATGGTTGTCAAAAGGAGTTTCGGGTTTTCCTTGCATTTCGGACCGGCAGCCGTTATACTGGATCTGTAGCGAAAACCTGCCGCCGCGGCGGTCCGTGCGGGTTCAGGGGAATGGACGCGAATGGAGGGGCAGCCGGGCGGAAAACCGACAGGAGGAGAATCGATGATCGTACCAAAGCATTATGAGGATCTACGTGTGTTACACGAGAATACCATGCCCAACCGTGCATATTATATCCCTGCCGCGAAGCGGCATCGCGATATCGTTATGGAACGGGAAAGCTCCGAACGCTTCCAGAGTCTGGACGGTGTCTGGAAATTCAAGTATTACGGCAGCATTTATGATCTGCAGGAGGAATTCTACCGGGAAGGCTATGATACGTCGGGTTATGACGATATCCCGGTGCCGTCCTGCTGGCAGAACTACGGTTATGACGCCCATCAGTATACCGATGTCAGCTATCCGTTTCCCATGGATCCGCCTTATGTGCCTCAGGACGATCCCTGCGGCGCTTACGTGCGGCATTTTACCTATGAGAAGGACGCGGCGGCGCCGAGGGCGTATCTGAATTTCGAGGGAGTGGATTCCTGCTTCTATGTGTGGATCAACGGCGCTTATGTGGGTTACAGCCAGGTGTCCCATTCCACCAGCGAGTTCGATGTGACGGACAAGCTGCGGGAGGGGGACAATGGGATCGCCGTGCTGGTGCTGAAATGGTGCGACGGCAGTTATATGGAGGATCAGGACAAATTCCGTATGAGCGGTATTTTCCGCGATGTCTATCTGCTGAAGCGGCCGGAGCGCTGCATCTTCGATTATTTTGTGACGACGGAGATTGAGTATGGCGGCGCGGAGACTGCCGAACTGCAGACGGGAGTCCTGCGGGGAGGACGGGCCGGGGTGCGGATCCGGATGAATTTCCTTGGAGGGAATGTGCCGGTGAAGGCGGCGCTTTATGACGCGGACGGAAATGCGGTCGCGGAGGGAGAGGCGGCAGCGCTCCCGTGCAGCGCGCAGGATACGGAGACCGGCGCGCCTTCGGACGCATTCGCGGACGAACTGCCGTATACGGAGGAGATCGTTCTTGCTGTGCCGGAACCCATTCTGTGGAACCCAGAGTTCCCGTATCTCTATCATCTGGTCCTGGAGACCGGGTGCGAAGTCATCGAAGAGCAGGTGGGTATCCGCGAGATCGCGATCCGCGACGCTGTGGTCTATCTCAACGGCGTAAAGCTCCTGTTTCACGGTACCAACCGCCACGATTCGGATCCGGTGAACGGTTTCTGTGTCACGCTGGAGCATATGCTGACCGACCTCAGGCTGATGAAGGAGCATAACATGAACTGCATCCGCACCAGCCATTATCCGAACCGTCCCCAGTTCAGCCAGCTCTGCGACCGTTATGGTTTCCTGCTGATCGACGAGGCGGACAATGAGAGCCACGGAACCAACAGCGTTTTCATGGACACCAGCGACTGGGCGGAACGGTGCCACCGCTGGAGTACGCCCATCGCCAACAATCCGGACTATACGGAGTCGACGGTGGACCGGACCAAAAGATGTGTCCACCGGGATAAAAACCGTCCCAGCGTGGTTATCTGGTCCATGGGAAATGAGTGCGGCTACGGCTGCACCTTTGAGGAAGCCCTGCGGTGGACGAAGGCCTTTGATCCGGCCCGTCTGACGCATTTTGAGAGCGCCCGCTATGCCGACAAAAGCCGGAAGAACGATTACTCGAACCTGGATCTGTACAGCCGTATGTATCCCAGAATGGATGAGATACGCGAGTATTTTGAGAACGATCCGGACAAGCCATTCATCCTGTGTGAGTACAGCCATGCCATGGGCAACGGCCCCGGCGACCTGGAGGATTATTTCCAGATGTTCCAGCGGTATGACGGCGCCTGCGGCGGCTTTGTCTGGGAGTGGTGCGATCACGCCATCGATATGGGACAGTGGGAGGACGAGCGCTATGCGGGTATGACCGGCGGTGCGGCGTATCTGCACCGCCGCACGAAATACGCCTACGGCGGCGACCATGGCGAATATCCGCACGACGGCAATTTCTGTATGGACGGTCTGGTCTATCCGTACCGGAAGCCGCACACGGGGCTTTTGGAGTTTAAAAATGTGTACCGTCCGGCCAGGGTCGTGAGCTTCGATCCGGAGAGCCGGACGGCGGTGCTGCATAACTATATGGATTATGTGGATCTGGCGGATTATGCAAAGCTGGTTTATGAGGTGGACTGCGACGGGAAGATCCTGGCGGAGGGAAGTCTGCTCCTGCCGCATATCGCGCCCCACGGCGAGGGGGCGGTGACGCTGAACCTGCTGAACGTCCCGGAGAAAGGGAAATGCTATCTGCGTCTGTATTATAAGCTGCGGAAGGATACGGGGCTTCTGAAGGCAGGCGCGGAGCTGGGCTTTGATGAGATCCCGCTTACGAACGGGGACGGGCGCAACCAGACGGTGACGGAGCTGCTGGAAGGCGGAGCGTGCGGGAAAGCGGAGCCGGCGGCGCCGGTTTCCGTTGCGGAAGACGACCGGTATCTTTACGTTACCGGCGCGGACTTCCGTTATACCTACAGCAAACGGACCGGTATCTGGGAAGCGATGGAATACCGCGGGAAGAAGCTCCTTGAGCGGCCGATGCAGTATAATATCTGGCGCGCGCCCACCGATAACGACTGGATCATTAAGCGCAAATGGAGCGCGGCCGGCTATGACAGGGCCTTGTCCCGTGCCTATGAGACCGTCTGCACCGCGGAAGACGGCGCGGCGGTGATCCGTACGAAGCTGTCCGTTTCCGCTGTCTATATCCAGAGGATAATCAATGTGGATGCGAAATGGACCGTGCGGCCGGACGGTCGGATCGACGTCTGCATCCACGGCGTGCGGGATACGGAGCTGCCGATGCTCCCGCGGTTCGGGCTGCGGCTGTTTCTGCCGAAGGAAATGCGCTGGATCACCTACTATGGCCTGGGTCCCACGGAAAGCTATATTGATAAACGCCGCGCGTGCCGCCACAGCCGTTTCATGGCTGCGGTAGAGACGATGCATGAAGACTATATCCGTCCGCAGGAGAACGGCAGCCACTACGACTGCGACTATGTGCAGGCGGCAGGAGACGGGCTGGAGATGTCATTCGCGGGAGAGAAGGCATTTTCCTTTAACGCCTCCGTCTATACCCAGGAAGAACTGGCGGCGAAGGCCCATAATTACGAACTGGAACCATCCGGCTGTACGGTTCTCTGCATCGATTACCGGCAGAACGGCATCGGTTCCAACAGCTGCGGCCCGGCGCTGCAGAAACAGTACTGGCTGGATGAGCCGGAGATGGATCTTGTGTTCAGCCTGATCGTGCGGCCGGCGAATTAAACCGACGGTTTTGCAAGCCGGTATTTCCATGCGGGCGGAGCGCCGATGACGCTCCGCCCGCATGACTGCGGGAAACCGGGCCGCGGACCGTGCGCTGCAAAATTGAAAATTTGGTGCTTGCAATATCCGCGAAATGTGATATAATCGATATTGTCCCTGAAACAGTGCGTGTGTAGTTCATTGGTAGAATGTCAGCTTCCCAAGCTGAAGAGGCGGGTTCGATTCCCGTCACGCGCTTTTGATCATGCAGCTGGAATTCCTGACGAGCAGGCTTTCCAGCCTTTTTATTACTTTGCTTTGTTCTATTCAGCGTACTGCACGGAAGCTTTATTTCAGATAAACCGTTGAGACGCTCCGGGCGATCAACAGAAGAGGAGGTACATAAAGATGAACGCAGCGATAACATGTACGGCCGCCGAGGCGCTTGAGAGACTGAAGAGAGGGAACGGGCGCTATCTGGAAGCCGTCACCGGCGGAGGCGACATTTCACGGCAGCGACGCGAAAGGACGCTTAAGGAGGGACAGTCTCCGTATGCGATCGTTATCACATGCTCCGATTCGCGGGTGATTCCCGAGAGCATCTTTGACGCGGGGATCGGAGATCTGTTCGTGATCCGGGTAGCCGGGAATGTGATGGATAACCACCAGCTGGGCAGCGTCGAATACGCGGCGGAGCATCTGGGAAGCCGTCTGGTGGTCGTGCTGGGACATAATCACTGCGGGGCCGTGGACGCGGCGATCAACCACGATCCGGCAGGGTACATAAAGTTCATTACCGACGAGATTCGCAATGCGATCGGCGACGAGACCGATGACTATAAGGCGTGCTGCCTCAACGTGAAGCGAAGCCTGCAGATCATCGAGGAGAGTCTTGAAATCCGGCATGAGGAGGAGCATGGACTTAGGGTCTGCGGCGCCCTGTATCATCTGGAGGACGGGAGCGTGGAATTCCTGTGAAATAAGGACCGGCGCCGGCACGCTTTTCGCACGCTGATGATGCGATTCGCTGCAGGCAGAGCGTTGCCGGCGCTATATTTGAACACAAATAAAAGGAAGCATTCTGACGGAATGTACGTAAGAAGGCTTCCTTTTTCTGCTACCTGTTTTAAAGTTTTCCGGCATCTGTTTCACAAAAATTTCCGCCTCGATAAAGACGTTTCGTGCAGCGATTTTCCGGGGTGTATATACTGCGCAGTGTATTTCACAGATTCGCTTTGATCTTCGCGATCATTTCCTCGTATTCGGCGTCGGTCAGGAATTTCTCGCCGGGGTTCATGGCGAAGACGCCGCCCCACTCGTAACCGTCCTTGTACTTAGGAACCAGGTGCATATGGAGGTGGCAGCCGGTGTCGCCGTAGGCGCCGTAGTTGACCTTATCGGGATGGAAGGCGGCGTGGATGGCCTTCGCGGCCCGGCAGACGTCGGCGAAGAAAGCGTCCCGCTCCGCGTCGGAGATATCGACGATCTCGCTGACGTGGTCCTTATAGGCCACGATGCAGCGGCCCGGGTGGGACTGCTCCTTGAAGAGGATAAGCTGGGAAACGGTGAGGTCGCAGATCTTGATACCGAAGGCCGCCAGAGGCGCGCCCCCTACGCAGTAGCCGCAGTT
>CANQBX010000055.1 GCA_947589095.1 uncultured Lachnospiraceae bacterium | reverse complement strand
ACGGTTCGGTCCGGTGTTTTGTCCTCTCTTCGCTCGGACACCGAACCGGCGCGGGTATAATCTCTGTCGAGATTATACCATATTTACATCCCCCATGGCAAGGAGCAGGCAGAAATCCATAGGCGTTTTTATGCACAAAAAACTTGCAGTCCGGCGCGGTGCGGCCCCAAAACTGCAAGATTCTGTAAGCGATAAAAACTTCTGAAATTCCGCCGCAGCCTTCCGAACGCTTCTCAGACCTCGGTCAGATACTTCTCAATACCGGCGAGCGCCACCTCTTCATCGGCACCGTCCGCCGTTACCACGATCTCCTCGCCGGGCAGCAGGCCCAGGGTCATCATTCCCATAATGCTCTTGGCATTCACCCGCTTGGACTCGCACTCCACATAGATACTGCTGTCGTACTGGCTTGCTACCTGCACCAGCATGGCCACCGGAAGCGCCTCCAGACCCGGATCCAGTTCGATTGTGATAGATTTCTTCTGCATAACTTCTTCCTCCTCATTACTCCGAATGATCCTCGGACCATTCAGATCCGCGTTTCTCCCGCAAATCTTCCGCCAGGTTACTAAGCTTCCTCAACCGGTGGTTAACCCCCGATTTGCCCACCGGCGGGTCCAGAGATTCCCCCAGCTCCTTAAGAGTCGCTTCGGGCCTTGCCAGCCTCAGCTCGGCCATCTCGGCCAGCCCTTCCGGCAGACCGCCAAAGCCCACGGTATCCCTGATAAATGTGATATCCTCGATCTGCTTAACCGCCGCAGATACAGTCTTCTGAATATTCGCGGTCTCGCAGTTCACCTTCCGGTTGACGCTGCCGCGCATATCCCTCATGATACGGACGTTCTCAAACTCCATAAGAGCCTTCGGGGCTTCCATCACATTCAGAAGATCGGCGATCTGATCGCCTTCCTTGACGTAGACCACGAAATATTTCTTCCGGGCCACGACCCTGGCCTCGATCCCGAACGCCGCGATCACCTCGCGTATCTGCGCTGCCTTCTCCTCAGTCATACACGCGATCTCATAGTGATAGAACCGCCTGGGATCGCTTATGGATCCCGCCGCCAGAAAGGCTCCGCGAAGGAAGGCGCGCTTGCAGCAGCTGTTCTGGATCACCAGATTCCTGACCACGGAAAAGTCCTCGCCGATCTGTCCGTTCCTGTCCATCAGCTTCGTGGTCAGAAGGACCTTTCTGGCCTGTTCATCTTCCGGGATCGTGACCATATAGGCCCGGTTTCTGCGAAGATACGTGTTCTGCCGGATGACGATATCTGTATTTATATTAAATGCTTTTTCCAATAATGTAAAGTACTTTCTTGCAACAGCTTCATTTTCCGTAGAAATCGTGATCCGGAAGCGGCCCTCCTCATCGATCCGGATCCGGCCGCAGAGGCTTATGATCGACGCCGTCTCCGCGATCCGGCAATGTCTCGCGGGGCTTAGCTGCTTTGCCAGTTCTTCCTTCACTCCCGATGAAAACGACATGAAAGTTCACCTCACTTAAGCGGCTCCGCCGGCGCCTGCCGGTTCAGATCCTTATCCCGGTGTTCCAGCTTAAGCCCCACGGGCCTCAGAAGCCGCATATGATGATAGAGCGCCTCCGCGATCGTAACGGAGCGGTGGCGTCCGCCGGTGCAGCCGATGGCGATGACCAGCTGGTTCTTGCCTTCCTGTACATAATTGGGGATCAGAAAATCGATCATATCACAGAGCTTCTCCAGGAAACGCGCCGCCGTGCCGCCCTGCATCACATAATCCCGCACCGGCGCTTCCTCGCCGGTTCTGTGCTTCAGTTCCTCCACATAGAAGGGATTCGGCAGGAATCGGACATCGAACACCAGATCCGCGTCCGCGGGGATGCCGTACTTGAATCCGAAGGAAAGGATCGTAATGAACAGATTGTCGTAGTTACCGTTCTCCAGGAAAAGCTTCTCCAGCTCATGGCGAAGATCCTTGGTCAGAAGCTTACTGGTATCAAAAATGTAATCGGCCTTCTCTTTCAGAAATGCAAGCTTCTGCCGCTCCCTTACGATCCCCTGATCGATGCGGCCCGTACCGGCAAGAGGATGACTCCGCCGGGTCTCCTTATAACGCTTGATCAGCACATCGTCGCTGCAGTCCAGAAAAAGGATCTCGCAGGAGACATTCTCCTGCTCCCAGTCCTTCAGAATACCGTCCAGAAGAGGCAGTTCCTGTCCGCTCCGGATATCGATCCCCAGCGCGACCCTGCCGTCCCTCCGTTCCGGGCTGTCCGACAGAAGAGAGACAAACTCCTTCATTAACGGGATCGGAAGATTGTCCACACAGTAAAAGCCCATATCCTCGAGCATCTTAAGCGCCACTGTCTTACCGGCTCCCGACATGCCGGTTACCACCGTCAGTTTCATACCGTCTCACCTCGGTTTACATTGTCATTCCATCGTACTTACAGCAAACGGTCTGCGCAGCGTCCGTTCCGTTTGGGATTGCTTACCGGAGATACTTCACTTCCCGCTCCAGCCTTACTCCGAATTTCTCGCCGACGATCCGGCTCACCTCGTCGCAGAGCGCGAGCACATCCTTCGCCGTCGCGTCTCCCCGGTTGATGACAAAACCGCAGTGCTTCTCCGATACCTGTGCTCCGCCTACCGTAAAGCCGCGGAGTCCCGCATCGTCGATCAGCTTCCCGGCAAAATATCCTTCCGGCCGTTTGAACATGCTTCCCGCGCTGGGATATTCCAGCGGCTGCTTCGACTTTCTCTGATACGCCAGCTCATCCATTCTCGCGCGGATCGCCTCCGGATCCCCTTCCCGCAGCTGCAGAACCGCCTCCAGAACAACGGAACCGTCCTTCTGGATCCGGCTGGTCCGATATCCCAGACCGAGTTCCTCCGCTGTAAGCTTATGTATCGTTCCATCCGAAGCCATCACAACGGCGCTTACCAGTATATCCTTCATCTCTCCGCCGTAAGCGCCGGCGTTCATGGCCACGGCTCCGCCCAGGCTCCCCGGGATTCCCGCCGCGAACTCCATTCCGGTAAGGGACGCCCGCCTCGCTGTCCCGGCGATCTTCGCCAGGCCCGCGCCTGCCTCTGCCGTTATTCGCGTACCGTTTACCGTCACACGCTCCGCGTTCTCCGTGGAAATGATCACGCCCCGCAGCCCCTCGTCGCTGACCAGCAGATTGCTTCCGCGCCCGATGATACGGAACGTCACTCCGTATTCCCGGCATAATTCCGCCGCATGAACAAGCCGCGCGCTGTCCGACGGCGCGGCGTAGCACTCCGCCGGTCCGCCGATATGAAATGTAGTATGGAGCGCCATGCTCTCCTCTGTCCTTACCGCGCCTTCTCCGAGAAGTTCCCGCAGTTTCTGAAGAAACACATCATTCATAAACAATACTCCCGATGTCTGAGTGCTTCCGCCGGAATAAGCTCTCCGGGCGGATCCTATTTCGCCTTTGACAGGTTCGCCTGGGCGCGGTTCAAAAGCTCGCGCGCCGCATTGTATCCCATCATCTTCTGCCGGTGGTTGACCGCCGCCGTCTCGATGATCAGCGCCAGGTTCCTGCCGGGCCGCAGGGGAATCGAATAGTATACCAGCTTATTGCCCAGAATCTCCGTATAGCGGTCTTCCAGACCCATGCGGTCATACTCCGCGTCCCGGTCCCACTCCTCCAGCTTTACCACCATGTCGATCGCCTGTGTATCGATCACGCTTTCCACGCCGAACAGGCTCTTCACATCGATGATGCCGATGCCCCGCAGTTCAATGAAATGCTTCGTGATGTCCGGCGCCGTGCCGAACAGGGTATCGTCGCTGACCTTGTGGATCTCGACCGCGTCGTCCGTCACGAGCCGATGCCCTCTTTTGATCAGTTCCAGCGCGGCCTCGCTCTTGCCGATGCCGCTCTCGCCCATCATCAGCACGCCCACGCCGAACACGTCGACCAGAACGCCGTGGATCGTAATGCACGGCGCCAGCTTCACGTTCAGCCAGCGGATGATCTCCGCCATCTGCGCGGAGGTCGTTCTGGACGACACCAGGCACGACACGCCGTAGTGATTGCACAGATCCAGCATATCCTCATCCGGCATGATATTCCGGCAGTAGACCATACAGGGAATCTTCTCGGACAGCAGGCGGTCATAAGTGGCTCTTCGTCTGGATGGTTCCATCTGGTTAATATATTCATGCTCCACATTTCCTATGATCTGAACGCGTTCATTGTCAAAATGATCGAAAAAGCCGGCCAGCTGCAGGGCCGGGCGGTTCACGTCCGGATGGGTCAGCACCACCTTCTCCGCGTCGATCTCCGGAGTCATATTGCGGAGCTGCATCTTATCGATCAGCTCCTGTAGCGTTACACCGTACATTTCTGGATCTCCTTTACAAACTATGCGAACATCTTATCACAACTTTGACATCTTGTCATCCATAAAACAAGTCAATGAAAAAACCGGTACACGCTCTCCGCCGCTTTCCGGTTCATCTCCGGGATTTCCGCCAGCTCCTCCACAGACGCTTCTTTCACGGCCTCCAGAGACTTCAGGGAGCGCATCAGCGCCTTGCGCCTGGCCGGACCGATATCCGGGATATCGTCCAGGATCGAATGGACCTGATCTTTTCCGCGAAGGCTCCTGTGATATTCGATCGCAAACCGATGGGCCTCGTCCTGGATCCTGGTGATCAGCTTAAAGCCCTCCGAATGGGTATCGATGGGCAGCTCCACATTGTTGTAATACAGTCCCCTGGTCCTGTGACGGTCGTCCTTCACCATGCCGCAGACCGGTATCTCCAGCCCCAGTTCGCTTAGAACCTCCAGAGCGATATTCACCTGCCCGCGGCCGCCGTCCATCATCAGCAGATCCGGGAACCGGGTAAAGCTGCCGAAAGACGAATCCTCCCCCTGTTTCAGATCCTTCGCCTCCCGAACGCCATGACTGAAACGCCTGGTCAGCACCTCCCGCATGGACGCGTAATCGTCGGGGCCCTTGACGGACTTTATGCGGAACTTCCTGTAATCGCTGCGTTTGGGCCTTCCGTCCTCATAGACGATCATAGAGCCCACCGACTCCATGCCGCTGGTATTGGAGATATCGTAGGCTTCCACCCGGCGGATCCCGTCAAGACCGATCATCTGGCCGATCTGGTTCATGGCGCCGATGGTGCGCAGTTCCTCCCGTTTGATCTTCTCCTTGTCCTGGGAAAGCACAAGCGCGGCGTTCCGCTCCGCCAGTTCCACAAGACGCTCCTTCTGTCCTTTCTGCGGCACAACGATGCGCACCTTCTGCCCCCGCTTCGTCTCCAGCCACTTACTGATGATGCCGGAATCCTCCAGCTCCGTCTGCACCCAGATCTCCCTGGGAACAAAGGGCGTTCCGGAATAAAACTGCTTTACAAAGCTGGTAAGGATCTGCTTCTGATCCTCGGCCGTAGCGATATTCACATGGAAATGATCCCTTCCGATCAGCTTGCCTTCCCTTACGAAGAATACCTGCACCACCGCGTCCGACTCATCCTTTGCCATGGCGATAACATCCCTGTCGTCGGTATCGTTGCCGTTCGTAATCTTCTGCTTCTGCGCCACCTTCTTCACGCTTTCCAGAAGATCCCGGTATTCGATGGCCTTCTCGAAATCCATCCGGTCCGACGCGTCCTGCATCTTCTCCTTCAGCATTTTCAGGATCCCGTCGTAATGACCATTCAGGAAATCCTGCACCTGCGCGATCGACGCCGCATATTCCTCACGGCTGATATAACCCTGGCACGGCGCGTCGCACTGGTGGATATGGTAATTCAGGCAGGGCCGTTCCTTCCCGATATCTTTAGGAAGGTTCCGGTTACAGGTACGGATCCGGTAAAGCTTATGGATCAGCTCCAGCGTGTCCTTGACCGCCCCTGCGCTGGTATAGGGCCCGAAATACCTGCTTTTGTCCTTCTTCAGCGTCCGCGAGATCATGACCCGCGGAAAATCCTCACCGAGCGTCAGCTTAATATACGGATAGGTCTTATCATCCTTCAGCATCGTGTTATAGCGCGGACGGTGCTCCTTGATCAGATTGCACTCCAGTACCAGCGCCTCCAGTTCCGAATCCGTGATGATATATTCAAACCACGCGATCCGCGACACCATCTGTTCGATCTTGGCCGTCTTGTTCCGGCTGCTCTGAAAATACTGCCGTACCCGGTTCTTAAGGCTGATCGCTTTACCCACATAAATGATCCGGTCGCGCGAGTCATGCATGATATAAACGCCCGGCTGCGCAGGCAGCTTCTTTAATTCTTCCTCCAGATTAAACATGAAAATCCCTTCCTGTTTTCCGAGCCGGTCCGGCCAACGCCCGCTTCTTCCGGCTCCGACATCTATCATAATACAAATCACGGGAATCCGCAAGACAGAGAATCCGAAGGCCTGCCGGGACCCCGCACAGCATCCCCGCCCGCCTATTACAGGCTCAAAAAACGCGGCCGCTTAACGCAGCCGCGTTCCGTTATATTTCAGTTGCATCTTCAGATAAGCTTCGATCGAATCCGCCCGGGCATTGATATCGCCGGCAGCCGGCTGCAGATCCAGCATTTCGAAAAGGACATCCAGATCCTCCTGCGTGACCGTCCGGCGCATGGCCGCAAAGACCGCCAGCTTCTCTCCAAAATCCTCCGCCTCGGCAAAATCCGCAATCAGCGGATTCAGTCCCGCGGTTCCGTCCGAACCATCGCCGTCCGCCGCCGCGGTGCCTTTTCCGCTTCCGGCGTCCGGCTCTGCCTTTTCAAACCTGTATGTCTGTCCCGCGTCCGGATATTTCACACGATCCACTTCATCCAGAAACATGGCCAGCGGTCTCGCGTACACCCGGTATCCTCCGTACAGCGCCTGATAAACTACCAGCTTCTCACCGGTCTCCGTATGCTCGGCTACAGCGGCGACCTGATAAAGTCCGCCTTTAAAATGCCGGTAGAATTCTCCCGGTTTCGGAATTCTCTCCATAATACCACCTTCTTATTCTTACAGCTAAACTCTTTCGGCACCTTCCGCATACCGCATGATTCCGCCGCTTTCTCAGCTTTCGGACGAAGCGCTCTCCTGTCCGCCGGTTTCTTCCGAACCGGTCTCCGCTTCCACCGATTCGTCCGTCTCCGCCGGAAGGGTCTCCTCCGCCGCTGTCGTCTGCGCCTGGGCGGCCCGCTTCGCCTCCAGCTCTCTCATCTCCGCTTCGCCTTCCTCCGGCGTACGGAGCCCGTCCCAATGGTACCTGCAGGCAGCGCTCCAGAGCATCCATTCGTCATACCCGGCGTCGTAAACCGCCTGGATCTGCGCGCGGATCTGCTCCGGTCCGTAATTGATATAGTTCTTCAGGTAGGATGCCGTGAAATCCTGCAGCCATGGCCGTACGACCGCCTGATGCTCTCCGTTCCTTGCATAGCCGCGCAGATCCGCCTTCGACCCCTGCAGGGCCGCCAGGATCGTATCATAGGGCTGTGTATCCGGATGCTCGATGCCGAAGTTGCCGTCCGCGTAATGGGACGGATAGATCATCGGACAGATATAATCCAGGCTGGCCGCCATATTTCCATAGGACTGGCCCACGCTGTCCGAATCGATGCCTCCGCCGATGATGGCGCCGAACACATCCGCCGCCATGAACACGCCTTCCCGGACGCATTCCTCATAGACATACTCCACAAACTCCGTGATGATCTCCTTCTTGGACAGGCCCTGGGTGTCCGCCTCGTCGTAGACCACGCTGTTGATGCCTTTCTCCGTGGAAAAGCGGATATAATCGAACTGAACCTCATCAAATCCGGCCCTGTGGGCCTCAAGCGCCACCTCCACCAGATAATCCCAGACCTCGCGCTTGTAGGGATTGACCCACGCCAGGCCCTTGTTGTCCCGGTAAAGACTCCCATCCGCCAGATGCAGGCCCCACTCCGGTCTCTGTTCCGGCAGATACGGATCGCGGAACGCCACGATGCGCGCGATTGTATAGATGCCCCGCTCCTTCAGCTTCGCCATTACCGACTCAATATCCATCAGCTTCTGTACGGAACCGACTTCCTTCACAATGGGAGAATCCATCGCAAATGTGACCCGTCCCTCATCGTTCTTCACATCGATGACCACCGTGTTGATCTCCGTCTCGTCGATATGGCTGAGAATCTCGTCGAACATACTCGTGGTCCCCGCCACATAAGCCGTGAGATAAACTCCCTTTACTTTCACCGGGATCCTTTCCGGCAGCGGAGGCTCCGTTTCTTCCTGTGTGGTCAGCTCCAGGATCGTGGTTTCCTGCTCTGCGGTCGTCTCGTCCTCTGTCTCCGCCGTTTCCCGGCTTTCCGCCTCATCGGAATTGCGGCTCACGACCACAGGCGCCGGCGATGTCGCTTCGATCCGCTCGTAGCGCCTGCAGCCGCAGAGGCTGAACAGACAGAGACACAGGCACAGCAGGCATATTTCCAATTTCTTCATATGCGTTCGTCCTTTGTGTTTAATGTACCCTGTACGGTCAGTTTCGGTTGGTCAGTACATTGTAACACATTTTTCATAAATTGGAAACATTTTTTTGCTGTTTTCTCCCACAAAGTGACTGTTTTTGCGTAAAAAATGAAAAATACAGCCCACATAACTGCCTCAGAACCGGTCATTCACCCATAATGCGCAGGATTTCAAGGGGGTCGCCGATCATGTAGCGCGGCCGGAACGCTTCCAGTTCCTCTCTCGAACGGAAGCCCCAGGTGACGCCGGCCGTATCCATCCCGGCCGCGGCGCCGGTTCGCATATCCGTATTCGTATCGCCCAGATAGAGGCATTCCGCCGGGGAGACGCCCAGCGTTTTCGCCGCATAAAGAGGGCCTGCAGGATCCGGTTTGCGCGGAATCCCCTCCCTTTCACCCAGAATCAGGTCAAAATATCCCTTTCCGAAGACGTATTCGATATTTTCGGAAGCCTGCTCCTGCCCCTTATTGCTTACGACGGCAAGCTTCGTCCCCCGCGCTTTCAGCTCTGCCAGAACCGCCCGGATCCCGTCATAAGCGTCCACCTGATAAAGACAGTTTTCCCGGAAATAATCCACATACACCGGATACGCCTTTTTTATAACCTCTTCCGCCGCTCCCCGGTGCCGGAAGGCCCGGTCGACAAAGTTCTTATAGCCGTCCCCGACGAAAATCTTCGTGTCTTCCTCCGTAATGGGCGCCAACCCGAAACGCGCAAGCGTCAGATCCATGGTTCTCGTCAGCGCATGAACGGTGTTCAAAAGCGTACCGTCCAGATCGAAAATACAGCATTTGTACATAATGGGTACCTCAATTCCTTTTGCGGTCTTCGCCGCATTTTTCGCCGCTTATCCTACTATAATGTGAAAAGCTGACGCTTGCAAGAGGGAAATGGAAATGATATACTGCACGTAGAAAAAATGATCCCGCAAAGGAGGAGATGCATAAATATGCTGACAATCGGATGCCATCTGTCGTCTTCCAAAGGATACCTCGCCATGGGGAAGACGGCGGTTTCCATAGACGCCAATACCTTCCAGTTCTTCACCCGCAATCCACGCGGCGGCAATGCGAAAGCGCTGGATGAAGCCGATGTGAAAGACTATCTGGCCTATGCCGCGCAGAACGGCATTCATCATATTCTGGCTCATGCGCCCTATACGCTGAACGGCTGCTCCGCCGACGAACACCTGCGGGATTTCGCCCGGCGAACCATGGAGGACGATCTGCGCCGTCTGGAATTCACGCCCGGAAACTGCTATAATTTCCATCCCGGAAGCCATGTGGGCCAGGGCGTTGAGACCGGCGTCTCCTATATCAGCGGCATGCTCAACCAGATTCTGACGCCGCAGCATCAGACTACGGTCCTTTTGGAGACTATGTCCGGCAAGGGCAGCGAAGTGGGACGGAATTTTGAGGAGCTCCGGGAAATCCTGGATCGGGTACAGCTTTCCGATAAAATGGGCGTCTGTCTGGATACCTGCCATGTATGGGACGGCGGCTACGACATCGTAAATCATCTGGACGAGGTGCTGGATGAATTCGACCGTGTCATCGGCCTGAAACGGCTGAAGGCGGTCCACCTCAACGACAGCATGAACGATCTGGGTTCCCACAAGGACCGCCACGCGAAGCTGGGCGAGGGAAAGATCGGCCTGGAAGCGCTTACGCGTGTGGTCAACCATCCGGCGCTTTCCGAACTGCCCTTCTATCTGGAGACGCCCAATGAACTGGACGGATACGCGAAGGAGATCCGGATGATGCGGGAAAGATACCTATAGTCACTCCCTGCAGCAGCGAAGCGTTCGCAGTATTGTTGCTATATCCGCAAATAATTCGCAGCATTGCTCCCTCAACTGTAAATTGTTTGATTTTTCTTGCATTTTGTAATTATGCTGCACACCTGTTTTCGGCACTTTTCTACCTCCTTTACACCAATGCAATGCCTTTCCCTGCCGATCACGGCAGGAACAGCCCCAGAATATGTCCGGCGCACCAGTTCCATGTGATTTCCGGCACGTCTTCCGCCGCATACACCGGATAAGTCCGGATCACCGTTCCGTCAAGCACATACTCGATCCGCCCCACCGCCGCGTCCCGGCGGACCGGGGCTTTTATCGTATCCGGCAGTTCCTTCCGCACCAGCACCTGCTCTCCTTCCTTCAGAAGCACCGGGAACGTCTTTTCCTCATCATCCAGATTCAATGTAAGCTCCACCCGGGCCTGCTCCGCCAGATCGCCGCTTTCCGGAAGTCCGTCTGTCACCGTAAGCGGCGCAAGCTTCGGCTCCTGAAAGACGTCTTTTTTCTCGTAATGCTCCATACCATATCTGAACAGCTTCCGGGCGTCGCTCCATTTATAGGTCTTATGCGGCGGCCAGCCGCAGCCGAGAAGCGCCAGCGTATAGCGGCGGCCGTTATCCTCAAGCGCGGCCACATAGCAGTAGCCCGCTCCGCCGGTAAAGCCGGTCTTGCCGGAGATAACGCCGCCCATCATGTTCAGAAGCGCATTGTGGCTACAGCAGGAATAGCTTCCCTTTCCCTCCAGATCGGTAAAATAATGATTCTGCGCTTCGGTAATCTTAAGAAATTCCTCTTTCTTCGGCGACTGCCAGACACAATACGCCATGATCGCCGCCAGATCCCCGGCGGTGGTGCTGTGCTGCCGTTCGGTTCCGTCCGCGTCCTCCGACGCCGCGTCCAGGCCGTTTGGCGTCACGAACCAGGTATTTTCGCAGCCAAGCTCCCTGGCCTTCTGATTCATCATCTCCGCGAATCCGCCGACGCTGCCGCCAATATGCTCGGCGATCATGACCGCCGTATCGTTGTGGGATTCCAGCATCAGAGAATAGAGCAGATCTTCCAGCCGGAAGCTGCGGCCGGCCGGCGCGCCCAGATGAACCTTCGGCTGGCTGGCCGCGTAGGAGGAAACCGTGACGGTGTCGTTCAGATCGCCGTACTCCAGCGCCAGGATGCAGGTCATGATCTTGGTGGTACTGGCCATGGGCCGGGGAGTGGCCGCATCCTTTGCATAAAGGATACGCCCCGTGTCCGCGTCCATCAGGACCGCGGACTGGGCGTTTAAGGCAGGCCCGCTCTCCGCCGATGCCGCGGCAGAGACATTTCCCGCAGGCAGCGCTCTGTATTTCTTTGTAAGCAGGGTGCCAGTGACACTCTGCTCGTATTTCCATGTAAGCAGATCGTCAGTGATGTCCTGCACGTATTCGTTCGTGCCGGACTGTCTTTCTCTGCCCAATACCGCTTCCTGCGCCAGAAGGCTTTCGCCCGCGTATACACACCAGAGGACTGACAGAAGCGCGATTGCCAGGTCTCGTTGCCGCCAGTCCTTCTTCATCCGGCGCTGTTTTTGCTGCTCCGGTTTCCTCCGGTTCCGTTTACTGCCTGTTTTATTCTCCCGCGCGGCGTCCTTCTCACCGTCCTGCCATACAATATCCCTTTTTGCGATCCTTTCTGCCTCCACTCTGTCTTCCCCGCCGCATACTTTCTTCCATCATATTCGTGCGCAAAGAAATATAGACATTCTCTTTACCGGAACCCGTCCTCACTCCGCCGCCCGCAGCCGCTCCACCACGCTCTCTCCGCAGATGGCCCGGTACGCGGCCGTGGGGATTACGATGGAAAGGACTGCCAGAATTAGCGAACAGGCCAGTACCGGCAGAATCGTGAAATGATACGAAAAGATCATCGACTCTCCCATAAGCCGCCGAAACACAAGGACGCTTGCCGCCGCCCCCAGCGCCGCCGAACACACCGCCGCCAGCACCGCGTAGAACGCTCCTTCCCACATAAGCATCGCCTCCAGCTGCCGTCCTGTCATGCCCACGGCACTCATCATGGCAAACTCCCGCCTGCGCGAAAGAACTCCCGTCGCCACCGCGTTCACAAAATTCAGAATGCCGATCAGCGCCAGGATCCCGCAGAGCGCCCCGCCGATCAGCCGGAACATATTGGACAGATCCTTATATTCCGCGACGTAATCCTCCCTTCCCTTCACGATGCAGTTGTCGCTGGCGGCGGTCATATAGCCGATCCGCTCCGCCACCGCGTCATACATTCCATCTTCCGCGCGGATCATCACATTCATCGGGTTCCGATTGTCAGTAAGCGCAAAATACTCCGAATGCGGCAGGATCAGCTCGCCGTGAAACGCAGAGACTCTGCTGGTGTCTAAGGCGCCCGGCATCACGCCGACGGCCATCACCTCGTAGGTCCTGCTGGTACCGTCCGTAAGTTCAACGGTAACCGGATCCCCCGGCTTATACAGATCGTCAAGCGCCTCGTCCCCCTCCTCCGTCCGGACATATCTCGTATAGGCGACGGCATATCCACCGGCAGCAAATCCTTGCGGATCCACCTTACCGCTCACGATCTCCAGTTCATCCAGAAGATCCGCATCGATTCCATAGATATCCGCATGCACATAGCCCTCAGCGGCTTCCTGAAATGCTCCTCTCTGGTCCGTCTCCGCGTATTTTTCCAGAAATGCTTCCATCCGCTCAAGCGCCGCGCCGGACAGCTTCATATACCCCGCTTCATAATACGTGGCGTCAAGCTCTTTTACGCCCTCGATCCCGCCAAGCCAGGCCAGCTGCTCCGGCGTGACCGCCCGAAAATCATAGGCTGCCATTCCGCCTGTCTCCGGCTGTCGGACGACAAAATCGCCGATCGTGATATGGCTGATGTATTTATTCAGATCCATGCTGTTAAGCACCGTGAACAGACAATTTAACAGCACCAGGCTCAGCGTCAGCGACAGGACTACGACGACGGTCTTTTTGCGGCTCCTCGCCATATTGCCGGAAGCGATGGAAAATGGGGTCACGCTCCCGGCTGTTCTCTTCTCCTCCCGCGCCGGGATATCCGTCTCGCTGTACCGCAGCGCCTCGATCGGCGAGACAAGCGCCGCCATCCTGCAGGGCTTGCGGCAGCTGATCCGAACGGTCGCGAAGGTAAAGGCCGCCGCCAACAGGCAGGACAGAACAACCATCCTGGCGCTGACCGTATAGGCGGCCTCCGATTCCACCACAATGATCCGCAGAACCGTCCCCAGAAGCCCTTTCCCCAGGAATACGCCAAGCAGCAGTCCGGCCGGAATCCCTGCCGCCGAATAGACTGCGGCCTGGAGCCGGACCATGCGTTTCAGCTGCGCGCTCGTTGTGCCGAC
This sequence comes from uncultured Lachnospiraceae bacterium, assembly GCA_947589095.1. Lineage (GTDB taxonomy): Bacteria > Bacillota > Clostridia > Lachnospirales > Lachnospiraceae > UBA3402. The sequence goes on along the minus strand of CANQBX010000055.1, from coordinate 13,030 downwards.
GGTCTTGAGGAGCCCGTAACTGCGGATATTGGCCGACACATTGATATGGAAGATATTGTAAATGATCAGGTACCCGGCCAGAAATATCACCAGCAGAAGAACCAGGATTCCCGCAATTGTGCCAGGATCCACATAGCTGGTCGTGTACGCCCAGTTGATGCCTGTATCCGGAACATTCTCCCTGTCCGGGTAGAGACGGGTCATGAGCTTCTCCAGCTTCTGTTCGATATTCCAGCTGCTTACGAAGTTGAAATCCACCGCCAGGTATCCGCCGTAGTGCGCGTAGTCCTGCTCATAGAAGCTGACGGACGGCGTAGGGGCGGCCACATCCGCAAAGATCCGTGACACCCAGCATTCCTGGGCCATGGCCAGCTTTTCTCCCTTCCAGTATCCGCAGAGCGTAAAGACATGTTCAGAAATGCTGCCGTTCACATTCAGCGTAATCGGAACCTGAATTCCCAACTCATAGGGCAGGCCCAGCTCATCCAAAACCAACGTGCTTACCGCGATCTCGTCCGCCGCTATCGGCATGCGCCCGGTCGTGGGCTTACAGAACATGGAAGCGGCCTCGGCCTCGGCGGCGGCCATGTCCGTTGGCTCCATCGTCGGCTCTCCTGCAGGTCCGACGGGCTGCTGGTTTTCTATGTCAGTGCCCGCGTCTGCTGTGCCGCTCACGGTGTTTCTGCCTACGCCTACATCTCCGGCCAGCACCGGTCCAGCGCAGTTGACTTCCACGGAAATATTCTTAAACTCCTCATTTTCCGCAAATCCCACAATGCTCCGGCAGACCACATCGCAGACCGCCGGGTCATTTTTCACCTTCTCATAATCTTCCGGCAGCACATGCTTCAGGCCGGCCATCCGGTTCCCTCCCACCTGCCGCATGGTCTCCTGCTGAAAGCCGTTCACCAGGCTTCCGCCGATGACAACCAGCGCCGTGAACATAACGCAGGTGAGGATGATCGACAGGACAATGACCACATTCATCCTTTTGCTGTTTCTAAGCTGCCGCAGGGCCAGACGGCGCACCGGCTCCCGATTATCCACCTTAAGCATCGGCCCCACCTCCGTAGAGGATGCGGCCGTCCTCGATCCGTACGATCCGGTCCGCCATCTGGGCGATCGCCTCGTTGTGGGTGATCATTACAATGGTCTGGCTGAATTTCTGCCCGGTAACCTTCAGAAGACTCAGTACATCCTGACTGGTCCTGGAATCCAGGTTCCCCGTCGGCTCATCCGCGAGAATGATCGCCGGTTTCGCCGCCAGCGCCCTGGCGATCGCCACCCGCTGCTGCTGGCCGCCGGACAGCTGGTTCGGCAGGCGCTTCTGCATCCCGTCAAGCCCCAGGAGCCGGATCACCTCGCCCACATACCCTTGATCCACGCGGTTCCCGTCCAGCTGGACCGGAAAGACGATATTTTCGTACACATTCAGGGCCGGTACCAGATTGTAGGCCTGAAAGACGAAACCGATCTTCCTCCTGCGGAAGATTGTGAGCGCCTCGTCCCGCAGCGAGAAAATGTCCCTGCCGTCCACGAACACAGTCCCCTCCGTGGGCCTGTCCAGTCCGCCCAGCATATGGAGAAGCGTGGATTTGCCGCTGCCCGACATCCCCACGACGGCGACGAATTCTCCCTTTTCGACGCTCAGACTGACGTGGTTCAGCGCGATGACCCGGCTCTCGCCGGAACCGTAGATTTTCGTAAGCTGCTGTGTCTGAAGTACAGCCATGTTCCTTTTACCTCCGATTCGATGATATTCGCGGGAAGCGCCGCAGTTCCCAGGCTTGCCGATGCAGAAAGCGCACCTCCGTCTCTCCTGCGCACCGGCACAATACAAACAGAGTTTCACTGGCGACCTGCTCGCATGGAAATACAAGCAGTGCTTCTGCTCACACGGAAATTTAAAATGCCTGCCGCCGGCGCAGCGGTTCCCACTGTGCCGATCATAGCAGGCAATCCTTTCATGAGTCTTTCCGAAATCTAACAGTTCTGCAAGAATCTGCTTCTGCCGGCTAAGATTGCGAACCGGCTTCTCAGTTTCTTTCTTGGAATACACCGTCAATTCGGTGTGCGCTTCCATACAACAGATATCAGCCTACTCAATAAGACCGGGAAGCAAAAGTTTTGCGGCAGCTAACGCTTCAAGCCATCACACCGGCAGGAATACCTGGAACACACTTCCCTTCCCCGGTTCCGATTCCGCCAGGATATAGCCGCCCTGTCCCTCCACGATCTGCCGCGACAGATATAACCCGATCCCGACGCCGCTCTCCTGCCGGACATTCTGTCCCCGGTAGAAACGTCCGAATATCTTCGGCAGCTCCTCCTCCGCGATCCCCACGCCCTGATCAGCCACGCGGACGCAGCGGAACATTTCATAAGAATCGATCCCGATGCTGACCGTAGAATTCTCCGGCGAATACTTTATGGCATTATCCAGGATGTTAAACAGCGCCTCGCAGGTCCATCTTCGGTCGAAGCGGGCCGTGCAAGACGCCGCTTTTGTCCCGCTGCTGACACCGATGTCCGTACCCGGCACTTCCGACTCGACTGCCGATCCGCTGCTGCCGGCCGCCGTACTCTGTTCTTCCGGCTTAACTATCTCTCCGTAGTCGCCGGTTTCCGCTCCGGCTGCCTCTTCCATCGGCAGAATCCGAATCTGTATTCTCTTCTCCTCCGCCCGCGCCGCGGCTTGCTCAGCCACTGCACGGACCAGTTCCTCCACATCGTTTACCTCTGGCGTCAGCTGGAATGTCCCAGTCTCCAGCCGTGACGTCTTCACCAGCGACTGGATCAGAAATTCCAGCTTCTCCGCCTGCGCGCGGATCTCCTCCGCCAGCTGGCGGCTCTGCGCGTCCAGCTCCTGCTCCTCCAGAAGCTGGGTGTACAGAAGGATATTGGCCAGCGGCGTCTTTGTCTGGTGGGAAATATCCGAGACCAGCTCCTTTAATTTCTCCCGCTCCCGCTCCACATTCTGCCGCGACAGCTTCGACGCCGTCAGATACTGGAACCACCGGGACTCCAGCCGGGAAAGCCGCGATTCATCATAATCCGATTCCGCAAACGTTCCGTTGATCCCATCTTCCAGCATCTGATCCAGCCGCGCAAGCAGCTTCCTCTCTCCGATCATCCGTTCATCCCGCTTTTATACATTTTCTCACAGATATTCAATAGGCAGCGCCACTAGATTTTCTCTCAGATACGTCTTCTGACCAATCAGGCACAGAATTACGCCCAGCCCCCTTATCTTACCGGGAATCTTATCCAGAACCATATTCGCGGCTGCCATACTGGCCTTCGGATTACCCGTCATCTTGATCTCTACGGGATAGACGACACCGTCTTCCTCTATGATCAAATCTATTTCATTCTCCGCCGCGGCCCTCTTATCCTTCCCTCTGTAATAAAAAATTGAGAATTTGTAGTCTTTTCCTTCGTTGGCATACGATTTCAGTATCTCCGATACCACAAACGTTTCAAACATACTGCCTGCAACCGCCGAGAATTTCAGCGCGTCCGCGGTCAGCCATCGCGTCAGATAGCAGGCAAGACCAGTATCCCTGAAATAAAGCTTCGGCGCTCTGATCGCGCGGTTCAGCGCACTCTGACTGTACGGCTGCAGCAGATATACGATCCCTGTCCGCTCAAGGATTGAAATCCATTTCTTGACCGTCGGTTCACTGACGCCCACCTCGCCCGCAATATTGGCATAATTCAGTATTTCGCCGGTTCTGGCGGCAGCCGCAGTCAAAAACTTCGTAAAAGTAATCCCATCGCTGGAAATGAATTCATTCACATCCCTTTCAAGATAAGTGGCCACATAGGAAGAATAATATTCCTGCCAATCTCTCTCCACATCGTATAATTCCGGATAGAAACCCTTATGGATCGTTTGCCAGATATCCGCGTACGGCTTTATCTCCCCCTCACGTTCCCGCATATACTCGTCTGTCGGTATAAAATGCCGGTTAAACCGGATCCCGTATATTTCCCGCAGCGAAAGTCCTAAAAGTTCGGAGACAGCCACTCTCCCGGCCAGAGATTCACTCATGCCCCTCATCAACTCAAGTTTCTGTGACCCCGACAGAATAAATCGTCCTCTCTGATCCGATTCATCGACGATCAGCTTGATCTCTTCCAGAATCGAGCTTTCTTTTTGAACCTCGTCGATAAACAGCGGACACGGATGGTTCAGGAAAAACAGTCCCGGCTCCTCCCTGGCCTGAAGCCTGGCAAGCCTGTCGTCGAAATTCACCCTGTTAAATTTCGGAAATTCATGTCGGATCACCGTCGATTTCCCGACCTGACGGGCTCCTGTCACCAGAACGCATTTACTTGATCTTACTCTTTCCTTCAGAACGGACGCAATCGCCCTTTCAATATACGCCATAGAGCTTTACCTCCCGCCTTGCGGCGACTAATCTAAAGTCTGATTTTATTATAGTCTCCGCTCATTGAAATATCAAGCCCTGTTTTTTATTGTTTTTCAACGGATGTATCATTTATATTGCTCATAACAGGTCTCCTGATCCCTTTGCCGCAATCCTTGCGTCTGTTGTGCGTTTTCAGCACAATCCCTTCATTTTACAGGTAAATCCAATATCTCCGCATAATATGATGACCTTCCGCATCGTTATATGATTGTATTCTGTCCATCAGTTTCCCGCCAAGTTTTTCGCATATATGCGCCGAAACAAGGTTTTCGTCATTGATATTCATAAGCACTTTATCCATGCCGTGTTCTTTCGCTATATGAAAGCCCTGCTTTAGTATTTCCGTACCATCGACAGCCCAAAAGTGAAAGCTAATGGGCCCAATCTGACCGGTTTCTTTTTTGTCATACAGATTTTTCATCCGGCTGAACCATTCCTTGTCAATTAATTTCGGATCGGTTGGCCGGAAGAATATAATGTTGTTGTCAAATGCTTCCTGACAATACTCTCTATATCCGCAGACATATTCCGGACAACGCTATAACTTCATCACTATAGTAAAATAGATGCAAAAACAGTTATCAAGGCATCATATACTCCATGCGCTATTATCAAGGATAAAGTAGAGCAATTTTTAACCTTTAATCTGCAAACGCAGAAAAATACACCTAAACACGCCGTCATTACCATTTGAATAATATTGCCACTAAACAAATGGAATGCTCCAAAAAGAACAGAAGACCCGATAATTGCTATCATATCCTTTTGACTAATGCTTTTGATTTTTTGATAAATAAATCCTCGAAATACAAATTCTTCAACAAAACCAACTGCAAATATACAATAAAAAAATTCATATATAAATTGCCATAAATATTCATATCTTTTACCGCTATCTACGTATTCACCAAATCCCAATAGATGCGGTATTAGTGTTAGTGTCAATGACATTGCAATCCCTATTATAACGCCAACAATAATTTGAAATGTTACTCTTTCCTTGCTGAAACCATACTCCGCCAACTTATCTTTATTAACAAATATTATAATTATAGGGGCCAATGCAATTAACCAGTATACAAATATCATACTTATCATTCTTAATTCTAAAGGTAACGACATAAGTACAAACTGATTAAACAATACTATACCAAACAAGCCCACCATGGCACCTAAAAAACCTACTATTAAATAAATCCATTCTTTTTTCTTTGTCATAAATATTCTCTTTTCAACTCCCGATTTTTTACTCTCTGCAAATTTCGATAACTATGGATTTACAGCTCAGCAACAATTTCAGAAATCACCGTCAGGGCAGCTTCTCCGCTGATGATGATCCGGTTGTTTCCTTCCATTCTGCAATGCAGATAACCGCCGCGCTTCGACGCCTGATACGCATAAATTTCTGCTTTGTCCAGCTGTTCCGCCCAGAATGCGGCAATCTGGCAATGCGCTGAACCGCAGACCGGATCTTCCGCGATACTCAGTTTCGGACAGAAGCTGCGGGACACGCAGTCGGTTTGTGTTCCGCGCGCCGTGGCATTCTGAATTCGGCCCTCAAGCCCGGTCAGAAGTATCTGATCCGGATTCATATTTCTAACGGTATCCTCAGAATCAAAAACGCAGACTAAGTCAAGTCCAAGGACCGCTTTGACCGGACGCGCTCCGAATGCCTTTTCCATCGCGTCCGTAACCGGTATTTCCTTCAGCCCGTAAGTTGGGAAATCCATCTCATAGAGATTCCCCACTCGCCGGATCGTCAGTTCTCCGCTGAGCGTATTGAATCTTACTTCACTGCTGTCCGGCTCGTAGAAATTTAGAATCACAAACGATGACGCCAGCGTCGCATGGCCGCACAGTTCAACTTCCGTTCCCGGTGTAAACCAGCGCAGATGATAGCCTTTTTCTTCCTTCACGACAAAAGCCGTTTCCGACAGATTGTTTTCCATCGCCAGCTTCATCATAGATTCTTCGGTCGGCCAGCTCTCCATAACGCATACAGCTGCCGGATTGCCCGCAAACGGTTTATTGGTAAATGCATCCACGATATACTGCTTCATTATTGTTTCCTCCACAACTTCGAAAACATCTGTTTCTTTTTCCAGCACTTCGCGCAATTCTTCTGCAAGCACAAAAATTATCTCTTTTTAATTGGGTGTCTGATGACTGTTTTCCATTTTTCAGGGGCAACCTTTCTTGCATCTGACATATAAATCTCGTGGTGCAGTCTTTCCGCCGTTATATCATTAACATATCCGTTTTCAGCCAAATATCTATCCATTAAAGCAACCGTGGCGGGCTCATCATCAAAAGGCCCCATGTGCATGATCTGAACACAAAGCCCCTCATCAACGGTCATAAATTCTGCTGAGGAACAATCCAGCTTTTTCTTTTTGGCCGCGGTTCTAACGGCCCATTCAAAATCCTTTTCTGTAACGAAATCAGGCAAACGAATCACAGAAATCCAATTAAACGAGGACTTATCTGTATAATTCGCACCTTCAATGCCATCCTGCCACCAGAAGCCCTCAAGCGGCGGTACGACGTAATCAAAAAAGCCCTCGATTTTGTAATCTGTTTTATAACTCATTTTCAATGTGTACGCGACCGCATATAAAACACCGATTGCCTGCTGATACGCGCCGCCGGCTTCGTTTGGGTCGCCCTTTCCTCTGACCGCAATATAATTTGCCTTCGGAATGTTTACAATTTCAGGTTTATCCTTCGGCATATAATATTCTTTATATGCTCTCTTGAAATCAAAAGCCATAATCGCCTCCGTAAATACTGCCTTTTTGCTCCCTGCAAATTTCAGCAAACAAGAATTTTCGCTTATAAACGTATCTTATTCTTTATACGCAGGCAGGCCTCCGTATGCATGATCCAATGTCTTGAAAACGGCATCTGAATAAGGCCCCGGATATCCTTATTACACCAATAATCGATCAGCCAGACTGCTTTTTCGCTGTCGCTTACTACCTTCAGCGATTCCAAGTATTCTTTTCTTTCTTCCGGTATTTTTCTTTCTAATTCATCATAAGATAACCGTTCCAGCATTTTCTCGGTGCTTTTACATACTTCAAAAATATATGAATACAATTCTTCGAGATTAAGCTGTTTTGAAAAATCTGCGATCTGCTGTCCCATAAGTTCATTTCCTGTTGTAATGATGGGTGAATGGATACGTTCTTTATAATGGCCCGCAAAAAATATCTGTTCCTCTTCATTTATCACTGTATGCGCAACGATATCTTCAATACGGAAAATATGCCAGATAGAATAAGCTATTGTCTTACTATGATAACCATCCGCATTTATGAAGGGGATTGCGTTAAAATCTTCTCTGCGTAATTCCTCTTTGAAAGATACTAAGGTCTGCATTAACCGGCTTCGCAAATTAAGCAAAGTATCAATCCCCATCTTATAAGTATCTTTTCTTTTTATCTGAGCCTGCATTGTTTTATTAAGTTCAGACCATTCCTTATTCATACTCCGCTCCCTCAAATGAAAATACCCAGCGGTAAAGCCGTTCTGCATAGCTAAATACAGGCAAAAAAGAACCGCCGGCGCTCCGTCCCGAATGTCTGCGGTTCTCTATGTCTATCCTTGTTACTTCATATACGCCATATATTCCTTCTCAAACACAGAACGCTCTATGTTCGCTCTTTTTGCCGCATCCGCAATAGAAAGCAGGTTATCTTTTACTAGCCCAAAAAGAATCTCTAACGCCCCATCGCGCTTACCTTCCTGGATTCCTTTCTGAATGCCTTCCTGAATGCCCTCCTGGATGCCCTGCCGCACCCCTTTATCATAAATCCCCGTACTCAGATTGCACACCTGACTCACCTCCTGACTGATTTCTTCTGTTACCTCGATATGAAACTCATCCGACAAAACGGTTTACCGGAATATCTGCAAATTCATCCAGAGCGCTCTTCAGGATATAAGCCAGTATGGACTTCTGCGCCACCAGCTTTCTGGCCGAGGCATCATATTTTGCCTTCTCATCCGCCACATCAAGGTTCTGGGCGATCTCACTTGCCGTCACTTCGCTCATGTGTCATCACCCTCCTTTTTGCTGCCTTTATTTTACCATGAAAAAAAGGGAAATACAATATTACCACAGGAAAAATTTTCAAAGCACATTTTCAAAGGATGTCAAAGGCCCCTTCCAAAACCGACTTCACATTTTCCGCCTTTTCAAGTGCCGAAAGCGGTGTCTGAAAAACGTGCTCACGTCGACCGACCAGGCGGGCATTCATCCTTTCACACAATTTCGGATCCGGTTCACCATATAGCCCGCGAATCGCCTGGCAAGCTCATCGCTTCGCTCAGGGACTGCGTCGGACAAATACACCTTCAGTGCGGATGCAATGAGGCCGTGATATTCCCCGGGGAGATTGGCGAGTCCCCATTCTCCGCCTTCCCGCTTCGACAGGATCAGCCCCTCCTCCCCGTAAGCCAGCACCCTGCACAGGTTCAGAATCACATAGATTGGATCCGCCTTGACCGCATCCTCCGCGTCCGCCACATCATTCCAAATACTGTCGAAGTAAAATTCTCGCTTTACCGGTTCAAAAACCTCCGAAATCTCTTTTCCGTAGAGGCGTCTGCCCCGCTTAAGCGTAATCGTTATGTGGGCCGCCAGATCTTTATCGACGCCCTTCATCTTTTCAATATAATCCGTCGGATCCGTCCGATACCAGTCCAGATGGGTCACGGAAAAATGCAGTTCAAAAGGCGTTGGATAAACGAAGGGCCTGCACACGTCCCTTCTGACAACGCTCATTTCTATTCCTTTGGGCGGCGCTTCGTCATTCAGCCTGACCACCATGTCCATGTACCGCCGCTTCGTCTCGTCGGATAGTTCCTTTTCCGACACCACCAGTAAATCGATGTCACTCTTTTTCTCATTGAAGCATCCCATCGCCGCAGAGCCGTGGAGATATACTCCCACGAGATCTTCCCCCAAAATACTCCAGCTCTCCATGACGAACGCTTCCGTTATCTGGTCAAAATTCATCTGTTTTCTCTTTATTTCCCGGGAAAATGCGGGCAATCCTGCCTTTGCTCCTCTAAACCATTGTCATCGTGCGAGTACAGTGTAAGTTGCTTTCCAGTTTCGCATAATCCGCACATCGGAGAAGCCCGCTTGCTTTAGAACCTCGATTTCATGCTCCACTGTCAGCGGCGTGTCATAGTGATAGAACGCGGTTGGTTCAAGTCTCTGCTCGCTTTTCAGCCGTTCCAGTTCAGAAAAGTAAAAATGCTCCGCTTCTTCCGACTCCGCAAAATAATCTGTCAGAACAAAATATCCGTTATCGCTCAGAGCGGTATTCAGTTTCTTATACAGCTTCAGCTTTTGCGCGGCAGTGAAGTGATGAAGCGATTCGACGGATACGGCAGCGTCAAAGCGGTTCGCTTCAAAGGGGACATCGAAATAAGAGCCGCAGATCAGCTTGACTTTACGGTCTGCAAATTTCCGTTTCAGCGCTGCCAGCATATCAGCCGACAAATCGATTCCCACCACTGACGCTTCCCCATTTCGTGCAAAGTAGTATTCAAGTTCAAGCCCTGTCCCGCAGCCCAGATCAAGCACATTTGCATCCTGCTTAAGCGGCAGCAGCGCCGCCGTATAGGGATAAAATTCCTTCGCTCCTTCGATTTCCGTCATCATATGCTCGTCATATCCGCTCAGACGGGCGGTGAAGAACACATCCATTTTCTCCAGTTTCATATTATCCTCACTGCGATATTCATACCGTCGCCGGCTCTAAAAGTGTTAATGGCACTTTATGTTCAAAACAAACCATCTACGGGCGTATAGCCGCCGGTGATTTCAATGACGTTTCCGTCAGGATCGCGCAAACAGAAATACCAATAGGGGCGGCCCGCGTTTATATATCGTATTTCCGTCATATCAGACGCAATATGAAGCTCCCTGACGCGCTCATATTCCTTCCTCAAATCGGGCGTACCCAGGTTAATGACTATTTTTCCGCTGTTTTGTTTTTCCATTACCGCCGCAAAGTCATCATAAAGCGGGACAAATTCCCCGGCATGTTCCACCTGATCCGGATGTTCCGCGTCAAATTTCCCGTTAAGCAGACAGAGATAAAAACTGCCGACATTGAAAACCGCAAAACGCGTCTTGTTCTGCGCCGAAACATTCTTTTCCAAAAGCTGTTTATAAAAAGATACAGACTGATCAAAGTCGCACACAACAAGGTAAATCGATCCGGTTTCGAGCATTTTTCGTTCCTCCAGGCAAAATTAACCTCAAAGATTCATAGTGTAGCCAAGTCGCTTCGGGGCCGTTTAATAACAAGCCCTTTTATCCCCTGTTTCTGAAAAGAAACTCCAGCCTTTCCCTTAGCTCATCGCTAAACCCGGCAAGGTCGTCAAGATTGATTACTTTTTCGCCTATAAGTTGAATAAGATTGTCGATCATCATCGACCGTCTCATATCCAACTGCACACCAGACTTATTTCTATCTGCTTTTATACGCCGCTCCAATCTCCAGAACTTAACCGAAGGCGCCGCATTTTCACTTAACAGTTGTATATATTCCTCGTTGAGCCTGTTCATATAAGCCTCTTGCCATTCAGGAACTTTCTGCCTGAACAGCTTCCAATCTCTTTCGTTGAAACCCTGATAATTCATGCCGTTATTCTCCCTATAATTGTCTTTTTATATCCCTTTTATCATACTATACTCTTTTCATCTTCATTAGCCATAACCATGCCTCCTGCTTCCGAATTGGTGCCTGATCATACATTTTCTTTGACAATGAGAAAATGGAAAACTCCAAAAACCAATGAGGCAGTGACTAAAGCAGGATGACGAAGTAAAATACCGTTCAGCAAGAACAAGACGGCAGGAACAAATGCTAATCCGTAGAGAATGAACACTCCACCATTCGCTTTTTTGACCCAGAACAAGCTGTAAATCACCAGCAACAGTACGTTTAAGCATATCCAAACGAGCATCTCTGTTACAGAGCTAAACCCAAATTTCCAACCTCTTGTGAACATAGGGAAAATCATAAGAGCCATACACCCGTATCTTCCTATTTGCTCAAAGATATTGACAATCATTTGTTTACTGTTAAAACTATCAGACAACCCTTTTCGGGCAACGATCACATTGATTAATATAATCCACATTACCGCTGCCATATTGATCCAGTTGATCCAATTAAAGCTCATAATTTTCCCCCACTAAATTTGAAGTTTTCACAACATATCGATTCGTCTCAATTTTTGCGTTCTACTGCATATAAGTAAAAATTCATGTTTATATTTCTAAAAATCTTACTATCCTTATCAATAATTTTCATACCATTACGAAGTGCAACTTTTTGTGATGCAGTGTGCGTATCTCTGATAATGGAATAAACAACACTCGTATCAAGAACCAAGAAAGCATATTCCTTGCAGGCGATTGCCGCTTCGGTTGCATAACCATTGTGCCAATATGCTTTTTGAAACAAGTAACCGATTTCCAGTACCTCTTGCTCTCTCCATCGCTGCCACGTTAACCCACATTGACCAATCATTTCATTTGTTTTTTTTAATACAACTGCCCAAAGGCCAAAACCAAACTTTTTATATCTTTCCAAATGCCTGTTGAGCCAACCTTGCACCTCTTCCTGATTAAATGCGCTTCCGTAAGCGGCGTGCATTACGTCTTCATCGCACATTATCCTGCATAGTGCAGCATAATCTGATTGCTTCATCTCTCTAATGATAAGGCGATTGGTTTCTATATAATCTTTGTCAGCTAAATTTTTTATTGCCATTTACAATGCCTCTAAATAAAACATCGATTTACCGACCTCATTATCCCTCCGTCAACGGGAATTTGCATACATCTATTTTACTGTAAACTCTGTCCATTCAATATGGTTGTATTGCATCACATCATCTGCTTTTTTCATGCCAAGCTTTTCGTAAAAAGGAACAGCATTTTCGTTTGCAATTAGATATAAAGCTATATCCTTTTCGCCGCCTGCTATTTTGTGTGCGGTTTTCATAAGCTGTTTTCCTATGCCTTGTCTTTCGTAAGCTCTATCAACACCCAAATCTGTGACATAAAGCCAATAAGCAAAATCCGTTAATCCGAACAGTACTCCTATAACAGTGTTATTTTCATTTCTTGCAACAAGGCTTATAGAGACATTACCAACAAGTTTTTCGATTCGCTCCCTAAAACGTTCTTTTGGGTATTGTGCCCCCAAATCTGTTCTTTTCAAAAAATCAATATATTCATCAGCAGATATATGTTCTTCTCTGATTATCACATTACTATTCATAATCGTATTCCCTCATAAACACCGATTTTCGCTGACAACTCGTCCTTTTCGGTCAATGTACAAAATCCAGCTTTCCATCGACACAAGCAGCAAATACTCTTTCCCAAAGAGTTTCATTCCAATAGCAATGCCCCTGCGTCATTGAGTAAATCTCTACCATATATGCCTCCTTTGATCCAGTCTTTTCCCAATTCGTCGGGAATCTTTAACTGCAGAAAAACCGCACAATGCTGTTTATTCCACAAAGGACTTTTTCGTCTTGAATGGCAGGTCTTTTAT
>CANQBX010000054.1 GCA_947589095.1 uncultured Lachnospiraceae bacterium | reverse complement strand
CTCGTTATTCTGCCCCTGCACTCGCTGCTGCGGGTTCTGCTGCGGCTCGTTATTCTGCCCCTGCACATGCTGCTGCGGATTCTGCTGCTCCTGCTGCATCTGCCCGGTACGGGCCTGCGCTTCCATTCGAAGCTGTCCATCCTCCGCCTGCGGGTTCTGCTGCGGACCATTATTCTGTTCTTGCTGCGGTCCATTATTCTGCCGCTGCTGCGGATCCTGCTGTGGCCCATTGTTCTGTGCCTGCGGCTGCCCATTCTGTCCCTGCCGTCCCTGCTGCTGCGGATTCTGCTGCCGTCCATCGTTCTGTGCCTGCGGATTCTCCTGCTGCGGCCCGTTATTCTCCGCTTCCGGCTGTCCATTCTCCGCCTGCGGCTGCTCATTCTCCTGCGGCTGCGGATTCCGCTCCCGCTGAAGCTCCTCCTCCTGCTGTCTCCGCACCGCCTCGGCCGCCTCGGTCCGTTCCCGCTCCGCGGCCGCCTGCCGTGCAAGCTGCTGCTGGTACTGACCATTCAGCACATTCCTCGGCAGTCTGGCAGCCGTCGCCGCGATAAATTCCGGCGAAACCGCACCCATTGTCTCCACGGGTTTGCCGTTAAATAATGCCGCCATATCCTCCGGCGAATCGCCGGCCGCATTCAGGATCTGGCCGACCAGCTCCGCTGCCCTGTCGGGAATCGCGTTGATCTGCATATCGCCAAATACATGAAGCCTGTCGCCGAAAAGCAGGAAGTTCCCGCCCTGCTTAAGCATGTCCCGGTTCTCCGCCGTTACGCTCAGGCTTCCGCCGTCCGGCTGTCCCACAAAGCCTTCCTGATCGTAGACGCGCATCGCGCTCCACGCCTGCTGACAATAGCCGTAGACGGCCTGCATCTGTGCCAGGCTCTGGACAATATCCGCGTTCTCCGGCAGTCTCCTGGCAACCCTGGCCGCAAACTCCGGATCCGGATTCTCCCCGCCGCCCATTAAATTATAAAGCGTAGACGCCGTTCTGGACATCTGCACGATCCTGGTTCCGTTGGCCCGGATGCTCTCCGGATCCGCCGCGTCCAGCTGCGGCACCTTCCCTTCGGAAAATCTTGTATAGATTCTCGCGACCGCCTCTGCCGCCGCGTCCTTCTCCGCATCCGTGACGGCAGGCTGCGCCGCCGGATCCCCGGCCTGGGCCTCAGCCGCCGGGGCCTCTGTCAATTTAAATACCTGCGCGAACCGCTGCCCGATCTCCCGCCTCTGCTCTTCCGTCGCGCCCTGCAGCTGCTCCGCGGTCAGCTCCGCGGACTCGTATGCCTGCAGCATATCCAGGACCGTATTCGGGTCATTGAACCCCGGAAGTCCCAGTGCGCTTCTCATCTCCGGCCGGTAATCCGGAATATACCGGCGTATCCTCTCCGCCGCCGCTTCCGCCGTCGGGATCCGAAGCCCTTCCACGGTTCTTGCGGCTTCCTGAAGCGCCGAACGCTTCTCCTGCGTGGCAAATGCCTCCCGCACCTTTTCCTTCCTGGCAGGCTCCACCGCGCAGACCTCCCGCACACGGGCTTCTACGGCCCGCGCCTCCTGCGCCGCCTGGAACGCATTTTCATTATAGATCCGGAGCGATGTCTGGGCTTTCTGGTAATCCTCCATCTGCTGCCTGTAGGCTTCCCGCTCCTCCTTATAGAAGCCGAAAATACCCATGACCTGTTTCCACAAGGACAGACTTTCAGGCCGTCCCACCCCGATGGGAGACGGCGGCTGCAGGGAAGTGACCAGCGGATCCCCCGGTTTCCTGCCCAGAAGCAGAACCTGCATCACCTGATCCGGCTCGCTGTTCCAGTAGCTCTTCGCGATATCGCCGTTGGTGATATTGTCCATCACATGATGGACCGCCGCCTGGTAATTGTTATCGGTGATCTCGCCGATCTCGTACCGTTCCGCATAGGACTGCCCGTTGATGCGGAGCCTCTCTATCGCCTCCCGCACATTGGCGCCTGTAAATGTAAAATGGCCGTCCGAATCTCCAAACAACTGGGCGAACCGCTGGTTCTCCTCCGCCGCCGATCCCCGCCCGATCTCTCTGTTCTCTGCCATGTCCTTACCTCTCGCCGAACTTTTCTCGTTGATACCACATCATTTTCTCACACTGCATCCCTGTGGGTACAGCGGTATTCCCGGAACCGCCCCGGCACAAACCTTTCCGTCAATACACCAGCCCCGGATTCGCCTTGATATAATAGAGTCCCTCTCCGTCGGCAGCCTCGTAGCGTACCAAGGCATCGCCGACCGCTACCCACTGATCCCGCTCAAGCCCGTAGGCGTTCGTGGACATCCAGCTGGAATAGAGGGCGTCGGCCAGCTTCGGGCCGGTCCGGCTGACTTTGGAAAGCAGGCCGATCAGCACCTGATAATCGTACCAGGCCGCATTGACCGTCTTCGTCCGCGTCACGCTGTTGCTGATCCTGGTGGTCGTGGAAGACGCTTTTGTCGTATTCAGGGGGCATTTCAAACTGACCACATAGCTCTCGCCGTCCTGGGCCTTATAGAAATTCAGAAGCTCGCGGCCGGTATTATTGGTAATGGCGTACAGCCCCACCTCCTGCTCCGAAAGTTCGATCCCTCTCGTCCCGTCCAACTCGTCCAGTATCGCATCCATCATATAGGTCATATCGCTCTCCCATTTCAGGAAGCTCCCGGCCGCCGCAGGGGTCAGAAAGGTATTGGTATTCTTAAGAAGCATTCCGAGGAATTCGTATTCGGCCTTCCATGTACCGGTACTGTCGATATAATATCCGTCGGGCGTAAATCCATCCGCGACATAGGAGCCGTCCTCCCTCTGGTACTTCCAGTTTCCGCCGTTCACCTCGATCCAGCCCGCGGCCCGCGCTTCTGACACCGGCGCAAGCGCGAGCAGGGCGGCCATTCCCAGCGCTGTCATCCGTTTCCCCATGTGTTTCCTTCCCGTCCTCTTCATGATCCGATTCCTCCTTGATCTTAACTGCATATATTCTCACGCGCCCGTTCTTACGAGCGCTGCGTTCTACTGCCTGTCTGCGCCGCCCCCGCGGCCTGCCGCTCTGAACAACTCCTCCACGACCATTTCCGCGGTGTCCGGCTCCGCGGCCTGCCGCTCCGAACAACTCCTCCATGACCAGCCCCACGGTGTTCTGCTCCCGCGGCCCGTCACTCCGACGATTCCTCCGTGAACAGCTCCGCGGTATCCGGATCCCACACGATGCCGCTGCCGCAGACCGCCACGATATCCTTCATCTCCGACTCCCAGTCGGTTCCGGCCAGAAGCTGCTCTTTCTCGGCGTCGGCGGCCAGCTTCACAATGATCTCGTGGAACCCGGCGCTCTGCGCCGCCTTCACCCGCTCGGTCTCCTCCTCGAAGGTCTTATTCTGGAATTCACTATATTCATTCTGATAGGGGCTGCTCTGGTACTCCGCCGTCTTAAGCTTGTATTCCACGATCAGAAGCTCCAGGTCCACCACGCGGTCGATCTCGCTCAGCCGGTTCCTAAGCTCTGCCACCTGCTCCTCGTTCATGATGGAAATGTCAATCTGCGCCAGCTTACAGAACTGCTCGAAGCTGCGCTCCTGCTGGTTCACCGCGTTGTCCGGGCTGATGGCGTTCAGAAGCTCTTTCATGTAATCCTCCCAGCTGACGCTGATCTTGTCATACTTCTGATACTGGTCGTCCTCATAAGCCTTCTGAACGTCCGAAAGCACCGCCCGGTAGAAATCCATCTTCTCCAGATAATCCAGTCCGTCGTCGGAAAGCTGGTCGCTGATCAGCCCCACATCCTTGGCCGCCACGAATTCGTCGTCAGCGACTTCTGCCTGCGATTCCTGCAGCTTCTCCTGCGCCGTCTCAGCCGCCATCATCTGGGTGCGGTACGCCTTGTATTCCGCCTGGTTCGACGCCATCCCATCGATCGCGTCCTCGGAAAGCTTAAGCGTCACCAGCATATGCTCCAGGGTGCTGGTATAATTGGCGTGGATCAGCGCGCCCTCCTGCTCCCGCAGCTCCACGTCATTGGGCATCCCGGTCGCGGGGTCCAGCAGATCGGATACATTTCCCAGGCCGCACAGGGCATAGAACTCTTTCAGCTTCTCCCTCTGGGTCAGCAGCTTCTGCCGAAGCTCCGTCGTAAAATCCAGGATCCGCTGGGTATAGCCAAAGCCGACGCTGCTTACGATCTTATAAAGCTCCTGCTGCATGGACAGCTCGGTGCCGAAGAACAGCCTCCTGGCCTGTGCGTTAGCCTCTTTCTCCGCGTCGCTCTCCGCTTCATTGATATAAGGCTCTGTCGTCTTGCCGTCCGCCGTCTGGCGGACATCGATCCTGTGAGTCCGGTTCAGGTAATTATACGCCAGGGTCGTCAGATGGGCCTGCATGGCCTGGTTCTCATGCTCCCGGTTCTCCGCCACCAGATCCATATCATAGCACTTGGCTTTGGCGATATCCGTCGGCTGGTAGTAATACTGCGTCGTATCGAAGCCGACGACCATGAACCGTTCCGAACCATCCTTATTATGGTAGGAAAATGCAGAGAAGAAAGCTCCCGCGCGGAGACTGACCGTCTGATGGCTCTGCAGATTCACTATGAACAGTCCCTCGTTGACCGAGGACGCCACGACCTCCCTCTCGTTCAGCAGCGCAAAGTTGTCGATCATGAGCGCGTCCATGCCGGCGCCTGTGTTCATCTTCTCCTGGATCACCTGATTCTGCGCGTCGCTTACCCCATCCTTGATGGCTGCGGAAGCCAGGTTATTGAATTCCGACTCGGAAATGGTATACAGGCCGTAGTTGGTAGTTCGGGTCGCGAATTCATCGCTGCTTATGAAAAACTGCCCGGATGACTTCTCCCCGCCCTGCCACCATTGGCCCGACCCTGCTGCCCCGCTCCCCCGGAGAACGAACTGAACGCCTTCGTCCGTGATCAGGGTCATAAGCTCCGTCTCTTTCCCGGAAGCGCTCTTATGGTAAAGAACGCCTGCGTCGCTGGCACGTCCGGGGATCTTGTCACAAGTGAAAACATCCTGTCCGAGTGTGGAAACAATGAGCCTGCTTGTGACGGGCGCATCCGCGTCCGCATCCTCTTCTTCGGATGCATCCGGAGTATCGTCCTCGTAGAAGATCGCTCCCGTATCCCCGGTAGGCGCTACCATCGTGCCCACCTCAATATCCCTCATCATAGTTATGGATAACTTCGTCCCCGCCGGGAAGAGGAACTGGTACTTAGTCGGAATCCGATCGATCGTCTCCGTGTAGGTATTCGTCGTCGTCTCCGTCCTATAGGTCGGATTGCCTGACGAATCCAGCACCGAATTGCCCGCTGCGTCCGTCACCGCAACCTGCTTTTCGATCGTCTGCGTAAAGGTTCTGGTCTGTTTCTCTGTCCATTCCACCGGTATCATACTGTACCGGATCGTAGCGTCTGCCTCGCTGCGGTGGGCTACGTAAATCGGTATATACTGATCAGAAGATCCCGTCAGCGGATACCATTCCTGATGGAAGGCCAGGATCGCCTCCAGGTGATCCTTCTCACTGTCCTCAAGATTCGCTTTATGATTCTTCACTTCGTCAGGAAGGGGG
The DNA here is from genome assembly GCA_947589095.1 of uncultured Lachnospiraceae bacterium. Lineage (GTDB taxonomy): Bacteria > Bacillota > Clostridia > Lachnospirales > Lachnospiraceae > UBA3402. The sequence goes on along the minus strand of CANQBX010000054.1, from coordinate 21,194 downwards.
CTTTCGTTGGTTCCTTTGCTCGCGTCCCATGTTCCAGGAGTCATCCAGGGTACCTGCATCTGTATAACGCTGTTCAGATTCCCACGCTTCAGAGTATTCGGATCGCCCATCGCGCAGAGCGCCACCGCATCGATCGCCCTCCTGTACAGCTCGTCGCGCAGCTTCACATCACCCGCGGTATGCCATAAAAGAAAATTGCCGTAACGATCGGCCTTATTCTCATTGTAGTCGCCAATAAACTCCTTGACGAAGTCGATCAAGTCTTCCTCGTCGGTTTGATGCCAGGAGTAGTTTGTACCGCACATCACAGCCAGATCCCGGAGGCACATAAGAACATAACATTCATCTGCTCCGAGCGTTGGGAGCGGAGCCGCCTCCGTAGTCGGTGCCCCCCCAGACGGCGCCTCCGTAGGCGGCGCATCCAGATACGGCGGCGCCTCAGTAGGCGGTGCCACCGTAGGCGGCTCAATCAGCCTGCTGCCAGACTCCGCATCGGTACCCTTCGTCCAGATGCTGTTAAAGGAATATATATCCGGCAGGTACGCCAAAGTCAGGTCAAAATCGCCGCCCTTCGTGTGAAACGCGGAGAAATGATCCGCATAAAGACTATTACCCGCCTTAATACTTTCCATATCCCAGCCGTTGCTTTTCAGATAATCGGACAGAGTATCTTTAGTGACATCGTCGTCCGTAATCTCTTTTCCATCGTAGGACAGCCACTTTTCCTGCTGAACCCCCCAATAATCATTCTCCGAATAGAATCCTATCTGCGGATTACTGCCTCCGATATCCACATCCATGCAGATCAGAACCGTACTATACGTCACGCTCTCCAGCGCTTCGTCCGCTTCCTCCGGATCCATTTCCATGTAATCAATCGTTGTTGTTTCGGCCGCCGTGGTCGTCGGATTATTCGGATCCGGCTCCGTAGGCGGCTCATTCAGCCTAGGCGCCTCATTCAGCCCATTTCCAAGCTCCACACTGATCGGGAGATAAACACAATGATACCCATCCATCACCACATTGGAGACCGTAGGGGCCTTCATTGCATACCTGGTAGCCATTGGATCGCCGCCGTCGGCTTTAACCTTTTCTGCAACCCGTTCCGTCAGGCAGTCAACGGCCATTGGGATGACAGACGAATAGTCATTCTTATAGAGTTGATTGCCGTCCCGGTTAAATACATAACCAATGGAATCGAAGTAGATAAAATACTCCTCTGACTTGGCGAGCTTATTGGCGCTCAAGGTCAGATACTCCGAGTTGTCATCATCCGGGTCATATTCCCATTCCCCGGTCTCCGCATCCTGCGTAAGTTTCGCGTCCCTGTCGATCGCCCCGGCATAGAAAATCTTATACACACACCTCTGGGGATCATAGGCCATCAGGATCGTTACAAAATCAATACCCGTAAGCTCTGCGGGCGAAACCGTCACCTCGGCTGTCTCCGCGGCCCCAGAATCCGTCTCGCCTGCCGGCTCGTTGTAATCCCCGGCCTGGGAGCTTTCATTCCACCATTCCGACATATCGGCCGAACTGCGGGCCGCCGCCTCGCGGGATGCCTGCTCGCGGGATTCCTGCTCCCTGGATGCCTCTTCCCGGGAAACCTGGTTATAGGATTCCTGCGCAGCGGCTGCCGCCGCCTCGGCACTCGCCCAGTCCACATGGCCGATTCCTTCCGATTCGCCCGTGTCCCACCACAGGACGTCGTCCTGGCGGGCCGTCTCCGGGGCCGCAGCCGTACTCTCCGGCGAAGCCGTATCCTCCGAAGAGGCCATCGTCCCGCCTGCAAAATCCTCGCCCCACCAGAATTCGCCCGGGTCAAAGGTATAGCTCTCCTCAGGGGTAATCTGCGGCGTGAATGGCAGAACTTCTCCCCCTTCCCCATCCAGGAAGGGCACAGTACCCGTTTCGACCGAGGACTCTGACTTCACATCTACTACCTCTTCTGAAACCGGCTGCAGCGGCGGCGCCGGAAGCGTCTCATCCGGATCCTCGGCGCTGGTTCCCACCGGCTCCAGCGGTACGGTACGGTCGCCCAGCATATCGATCGTCGCCGGCCCAATCCCGCCATTCGGCAGCACCTGTCCGATGTACGGATATCCGCCCAGCGGATCATCCTCATCCTTGATCGCCGCTACATACGCATAGATAAATGTGCCCGCGTCCGTATAGTCCAGTACCTTGAAATCAGTGATCACTCCCGGATCGTTTTCATGGCACGGAAGGATAAAGAACGCGTCCGTCCCATCCACATTGAACCGGTCCGCATCCAGCTCCCGGTTGCTGGAATCCATCTTATCCGAGACCTCGTCATAAAGCAGCGGAACCGTCTCGGGTTCGTAGCTTTTGAAATGAAGGTTCCCGTCGTAAAGGATCGAATGGCAGCCTGTGAGAAAAACACATGTCGCCGCTAAAAAGAGACAGGATGCCCTTTTCACAGATTCCATTCTCATAACGGTTCTACCTCCTTTCCATTCGTTTCATCCATTCCATGTCCGGCTGCCGCTCCGGGGGAGAAGCCGCGCATCCGCGCCTCTCCCCGGTACGGCCTTACGTCATCTGGCCAAACGACATAACTCTGCTGAATTCACTGAATCCATTCGCTTGCGGCGCATCTGACTACGACGGATAAACGATCGCTGTGCCGCTGCTGCCCAGGTTGTCGTTCATCCAGCCCATCAGCGGAGTCAGCATCAGATTCATCGCGGCGATCAGTACGAAGATCAGCAGAAATCCGATGATCGCGTTCTTAAGGGCGCCTTTCGCCTTCTCACGATCCTGCGGCTCCTCAGCCTTTGCAAGCTTCACGCCCAGGAATACGCAGTACAGCGTACCGAGCGCTACAACGATTCCCAGCAGCGGTCCCGCCGCCATATTGATCAGCTTGATAATGGGCGTTGCCGCCGTCAGGAACGGGTTCGCCGAGCTGCCATTATTGGTAAACGCGGCCATAACCATATTTTCCAGCATACCTTTTTCCTCCTTCCGTCAGAGATAATATATAGCAACGCGGCGTGAAAGCGCCGCGGACTGCTATCGCAGTTAACGTACCCGCATACTCCTTCTCCAGTACGCGAATCCGCCGGCCAGCAGGGCCAGAACCGCCAGCGCGACCACGATCACGCCGCGGATATCGATATCGGCCGACTTCGCGACCGTAAAGTCATAGGATCGCATATTCCCCGCCGGATCGGAAACCTCCATATGGTACCGGCCGTTGACGCGGATGATATTTAGGGACGCCGTCACTTCCGAACGGTTGCGCTCCAGATAGATACTTGCGCCAAGCTCCGACGGCGAGAACGCCACATCCTCCCGAATAGGCTCCCCGTCCATGGGAACATTGAACCGAAGCATCGGCGGGGTCGTGTCCCGCACGAATTCCATGCTCCAGCAGACCGTACCCGAAGGATCCGCGTACTGCAATACATACCGGCCGTCCCGAGTCAGCTGGATACTGTCCGTATCCGCCGTCTCAAGCCTTTCGCCGTCCATTCTGGCCGAGACCAGCTTAAGGCCCATCGGCGTATTGACACGGGACAGGCAGATGGTCTCGTTCTTATACAGGCGGAATGTCATTACCGCCCTATATGCGGTATCTCCCCGGCTGCCCAGTTCATTATCCCGCAGGATGATCTCGTAGCCGCCCACCTCGTTGAAATCCAGCTCGTCGCCGATGCCCACGATCTCTCCGTCCCGGTAGACCTGATAGACATGGAGCTTATCGTCGGTTGTGATATGCACGGCGCCGCGGCTCCATCCGCCCAGAGGCACATTGGTCTCGAACCACACGCCGTCCGGAAATGTATAGCGGAACACGTTCCTGTCCGCGTCCCATCTCAGTTCCAGCGCAGGGTTCTCTATCTCCGTCAGATCGGCGGTCTCCTCCGGTTCCATCTCGTTATATTGATTCTCGACGGTGACATAGAAGCTTCCGTAGTCGCCGTCCAGCGCCTCGTTTCCATAGATCCGCAGCTCGTACCGGCCGGGTTCATAGACCAGTCCGTCGGACTCGAGCTTCCTTCCATCCTGGTAAAGAGCCGCATAGCAGCCGTCATACGCCTCGAACACGAAGATGGCAACCACCTCGTTCTCTTTGCAGTTAACGGTAAAGCTTCCGACGCCCTCGACCTCATACTCATAGCCGTTGCCCGCGTCCTCCGCCGTCATCACGCAGTCGAGTGGCTGCCCTTCCGCGTAAGACGGAACCGCATACAGCGCCGCGCACAGGGCCATCAGAGCGGCTGCCAGCAGCGCCGAAAGAACCGCCGGCTTTACGGTACTCATAATCCCGGACTGCTCTTGGCAGCCTCCTGCCGCCTTACGGGCCGTTCCTTATACACGCCGGGCTGCTCCGGCTCCATCCCTTCCAGGGTCTGGCGCGCGGCATCCCGCTGCATGCCGTCCTGCTCCATCTGCATCCCCGCCCGAGCCTGACGCACGGGACGGGCTACGCGGCGGACCCCCGCCGCCTGCCGCTCGATCTCCTCAAGCTGGCTCAGATTGATCTTCCTGCGATACGGATTCACCGGCTCCTTAAGCTTCCCATCATCCTCGTTTACGGGAGCATAGCCGGACACCCTGCGCCGTTCCTTCTCCGCCCTGAGCGCGACCATGGTCTTCTCCCACATGGCACGGTTCTTCGGACTGTCAAAATACGCCATCTCGGCACCTCGCTTCCTTCTGATCGTCGATATCTACTGCCCGTCAAGATACTGCCTGATCGCTGCGTTTAAGTTCCCTTGAAGCTCCGTCTGTCCCGGGGCCAGATAGAATACCGTATCCGTCTGGGGACCATTGTATATCTCTATGGCCCTGAGTCCCTGCTCCGCCAGCGCCAGCGCCTCCCGCTCGGTACAGATCAGCGCGGAGATCACGCCGCCGTTAATATCCGCCGCCACGCCGGACAGATCGGTGTAATTCACCAGGTTCACGGTCTCGATGTTGGCCAGATTCAGCCTGGCAGTATCTGGAGTCAGGGCCGAAATACCCACATTCTCATCGGCGAACGTTACCAGGGAATCCACATACAGATTCGCCGGAGTCACCAGATAGATGCCCTTTCGCGCATAGCTGGAAGATACCAGGTGGCCGCTGGAATAGATCTCCAGCTGTCCGAGCCGCCCGGCCGCCACGTCGATGGTTCCCGCGTCCATCTGATCCATCAGGTCTTGGGTGTCCTTCGCGTCCACATAGGTGATCTGTACGCCCAGATCCGCGGCCAGCTTATTTAAGATGGACGGTTCGATGCCCTCGTAGCCGCTCTTTCCCTTTGCCGCGAATATATCCTGGCCGTCGATGATGCCCACGGTCAGCATTCCGTCGGCCACGGCGCTCACCTCCGCGGCGGGCTCATTGCCCGAACATCCCGCCAGGGCCGCGGCCGCCAGCACCAGGCAGCAGGCTCCGATCCAATGCTTCGCTGTTTTTCTCATAATCCGTACTCTCCTTACCTGTATTCTTCTTATTCTACGCATTCCCGGGCGAACGGCCTCTTCACTTCTGTCCGGTCTTTATACGGTCGTCGGAATATTCTCCGCACTCCCGGCGTGCTTACATCGTAAACAGGGCTTCGATTCCTTCCGCCGCCACGATATCCACGCAGGTCCGCTCCGACGGACCGGTGATGACAAAGGCGCGGCCGCGGCCGTTATTGATGATATCCTCGCGCTCGCTCTCGTTGATGGCGCCGGACTTCTCATACAGCTTGCACAGATCGTCCATGTCGTTGGGCGCCAGCGGGAAGATGAAGGAATACTGGCTGGCGTTGATGATGGCCGTGGACTTTCTGGCCAGCTCCTCCGTTCCCACGAAATCCTTCACGTTCTGGGTGATGACGATCTGCATACCGTTGTACTTACGGATACGCTTTGCCAGCTGGAACATGAAGTCCAAGGCGATCGGGAACTTGCTGTCGATGAATACGTGGGCCTCGTCGATGACGATGACGATCTTGCGGTTGGCCTTATATTTTATATTGTAGTCCCGGTTCTTGATGACCTCGTTGTCCAGCCATTTCAGCACCAGAAGCATCTGGGCGTTGGCGATGATGTTGTTCTTGTTGGCCAGCAGCGACTGGAAGTTGAACACGATAAAGTTCTCATCCGTGGAAATGCTGGACGCGCCGTTCCACAGCGCCGAGTTCCTGCCGCCCTCCGCGAACTTGGATATGTAGTTTAAGAGGATGGTCAGGTTCGTCTTAATATAGTCGCCGGAGCTGGTCTGGATATCGTTGATGATCTTGTCGTACAGATCGTCAAAGGTCGGATAGTCTTCCGGCTTAAGCTTACTCAGATCCGTGGTCTCGTCGATCCCCCGCTGTTCATACATGCGGATCGTCATCGTATTCAGGTACTCTAAAGCGTCCGGCTCCACGCCCGGCAGGATCTGGCGGTAGAACTCCTCCAGAAACTGCAGGTGGGTCGAGAAGCTGTTGGCGGACTCGCCGCCGTCGTCGTCATCCTCATCGGCCAGCGCCGTGATGATATGAAACGGATTCAGCCGCCCCTGGGTGGCGTTGCCCACGTCGATGATCTTGCCCTGCATGTTCTTCGCCAGCTTCGTGTACTCGTTCTCCGGATCCAGGATGAAGATCTTGGAGTTCTCCGCAGCCAGCTGGGTCAGGATCGTCTTCGTCGCGTAGGACTTGCCGGAACCGGATTTGCCGATGATCACCGTATTGCTGTTGACGCGGTTCGTATCCCTCTGGAAGAAATTCACGAAGGCAGGAACCCCGGCCGCCTGGCCGATATAGATTCCGTCCTTATCGCTTAACGCCTTATCCACATAAGGGAAAGCCGCCGCCACCGAGTTGGAATGGATACCCCGCTTATAGCGCTTGAACGCGTCGTAGCTGGAGAGCTGCCCGGAGCTGTAAGCCTCGAACTGCTGCATCATCATGTCCGTAACCTTGAAGCCGCCCTCCGCCAGGTTCCGGCGGATCTGTTTCTTGAAGGCCAGCGCGTTGGTCTTGGGCGGTTTGCCGTTATTGCGAACCGTGGCCTCCGACAGCTCGTAGTCGTTGACCTGTATAAATGTATTCACGTTGAACAGGATCTCGTTCTCGCCTTGCAGGAGCCGCATCACCTCGGAAAGGGTATCGATATGCATATCCACTTCCATCAGCTTACTGGTCTTGCCGGTGTTGTTCTGCTGTTCACGCAGCTCGTCGATGGACCGGTCCAGGTCCCGGATCGCCTTATAGCGGTCCTCCGGGGTCATCTTTAACACTACCTTGGTGCCCAGCTGATTGAAGAATTCCGCGCCCCAGGCGTTTCCCACGATCATCGGATAATCGCGGAGGCGGAAGTTATGGGTTATAAGGTTATCATAGGTTACAGTTCTCGACGTGAACCGAATCTCATCCGGCAGGATCCAGTTCAGATACTGATCCGGCTGCAGGGACTTCACTTCTCTCTCGTCGAAATCGGATCCGTAGTTGTACTTAAGAAAGACCGCCAGCTCCGGCCCCGTAAGCTGATAGCTCTCGATCCCGGCGGACGCCAGGGTCGCGGTCGCGTTCCGGATCTGCTCCGTAATAAGGTTCCTATCCTTGTGGAAGAACATCAGGTAATGCACCGGACGGTAGACCTTCTCCTTATAATTGAACGTCTCCAGCTGCGCGATCCGGTCCTGGATGATCCCCACGCGAACCGTCAGTTCCTCGTCGGTCAGAAGTCCGTTCAGATACGCCTCCGTCAGCTCCGCCAGTTTCGCCTTCTCGTTCTCGATAAACCCGTCGTAGAGCACCGGCTGATCCAGCTTCACCATGTCGATGACTTCATCCTGGGTACAGGTCCGCAGGATCGAACCCAGGCATCGGTCGATCGTACTGTTCTGGCGACTCTCGCTGAAGAACCGGAATTCCACCGGCTCGATCCGAAGGACCGTCGCGCTGTAGGCGTCGCCGTAGCGGATGAACGGGCCTTCTATGGCGGTGAACGGCGTGATGTCCTCGACGGAAAACAGGGGACCCGACACCTTCTTTGTCTTCTTGTCCTTATCCGCACCAGCCGCACTTTTCGCTTTCATCTCCTGGGGAGAATAGCCTCTCTTGTAGAAATGACGGTACCTGGCAAAATACCGGACCACATTGTAAAGGAGCAGATAGCCCTTATCGTCGTCAAGGGGCACGATCAGAGCGACCACTATCATCAGCACCGCAACCAGCATGAACCATTTGCCCGGAAGGTTCGATACCAGAAGAGCCGCGCAGATACCCACGCCCACGCTGCCTATCAGTACGTCCATCAGCTCCACGCCCTGGAACAGCTCCATCCTGACCTTTGTTCTCTTGGGTATGATTCTCATTTATTCGCCTCCTGTGATCGATCTATCGGCCTTGATTGCCATTGCCGCCGCTGCCGTGCGGAAGATGATTCCCGCCGGTCGCCGGCCGGTTCGGCTGCGCAGTGCGCGAAAACTGCTGACTGCCCGGCTGTGCGCCGCCTGTACTTCCCGTACCTCCCGGCGCTCCGCCGCCTGCACTTCCCGTACCTCTCGGCGTTCCGCCGCCCGCACTTCCCGCGCCTCCCGGCGTCCCTGCCGAAGTGGGAGCCCCTGTCGGGCCGTGTCCGTCATAGCCCTGGGATCCGCTGCGCTCGTAGATGGACCGGCCGCCGCTGGTTCCGAAGGAGGAAACCCTTGTATGGCCGGATGCGTCCTGCTCGAACTGGGCGCTAAAGAGTCCGCCCTGGTAGGAAACCGCATGAGCCTGGCCGTCCGCGCCTGTCTCGAATTCCGTTCTGGAACCAAGCAGAGAATCATGGTGCGTAAGCACATATTTTCCTTCATTGTTCTTGGCCCAGTGGAAACCGCCGGCGCTCAGCGTCTCCACCTTGCCTGTATCGGAATCAAACCGCTGCTTTAAGCCGGCCGGCTTAAAGTCGCTGCAGTACATTTTTCCCATTGTATGCGAATAGGTCCCGTCCGCGTTCCTTGTGACCGTCTCCGCCCGCTTAAACTGGAGCCCGGACGTCATCTTCACCTTGGACACGCGGTAGCTGGAAGTGCCGTCCGCGTTCTGCGCCTGCTTAAGACGCACGGCCGGAAGCGACCACTTCTTCTGTCCGTCGGCGCTTCTCTTATAGCCCATGCCGAGAATATTGACCCGGAAATTCCCCTGCGCGTCGTAGCCGACCCGAAGGGCCTTGCCCAGATTGACGCCCACGGCGGTCTTGCCCTCAGCGGTCTTATGCGTCGAGAACACGCCGCCCAGATAGGAACCCGTCTGTTTCACGCCCAGAGCTTTCGTTCCGCCGCCGGTTCCCTCTCCGCCGATCTTCATGGCTCCCTTTCCGGAGATCATCGGCTGGCCGGACTTTCCGAATATACCGCCGCCAGCGCCGCCCGCTCCGCCGGATCCGCCCGAACCCGAGTTGGCTGGAAGTCCCTGTAAGCGGTTCCGGATCCTCTGATCCGACGCCTGCCTGGACTCCGCCTTCGCGGCCTTATGGCCCTGCCATTTGTTGGCGATCGCTCCTCCGGCCGAGGCTACCACGCCTCCGGCCAGCGCCGCGGCGCCCATGGCGAAGCCTGTTCCGACACGGACCGTATCCGCCTCCTGCGCTCCCGCCTGGAAGCTCAGAAGCTGCGTGATCACCGGCCCTGTCTTAATCGTGGCCCATGCGCCGCCCAGCAGGAAGATGAATTTGATCAGGTAATTGGCCTCCGCGCTGCCTTCGCCGAAGGAGATCTTGCCTCCCATGACGACCGGCACCAGGATCATATACAACTGCATCGCGACCACCAGGCCATACCCGCCGAATAATTTGCCTACGAACATATCCTGCCAGGCCTTGAACTTCTCCCCGTCGTCCAGCGGCTGGATCGACGCGAAGAAGGGCGACACAATGAATAGCAATAGTACCTCGAACAATCGGTTTATAAAGATCAGCATCCCGATGAACAGCACCACCGCCAGGAAGATGCATCCGGCGAACCCCAGCAGATAATCGAAACTGCCGAAGTCGAAGTATGTCTCCACCTCTTTCTTATCGGCGTAATCCTTTTCGCCTGTATAGAACGGATGGCGGATCTCATCGTTGATCCCGACGTCCACCGTTTGCGTCTGTTTCGCCGACTGGGTGGAAATGTTATATTCGGAATTCTTCGCCGCATCCAGGGACGCCGTCACAAAGACGATCCTGGAAAGCGTCGTCTCGGTTCCACCCATTACATAGTTGATGCTGGACAGGATCGTACCCGCCATGGCGATCGCGAACAGCGACACCATGGGGATCAAAAACATCTTGGTCATCGCCTTAAATGTGGCCGCCAGAACCTTTGACACCGGCCGCCGGTTCTCCTGCTCCATATCGAAGGTGGACCGCACCACTGCCAGGATCGCGAACAGCATCGTCAGCGCGAACCCGATGGCTGTGATCACCAGGACGGACCGCTGCACAGCGTTCATGCGGAACAGGATCTCCAGAAGCGGCGCCTTTAAGCGATTGTCATAGGTGACCTCCTGGATGCCCGCGAAGATATTGAATGCCTCCTGCATGGCGTCGATGATCTTTAAGAAATCGGCCAGAAGGCCGTAGAACACCTCGCCAAGCATCTTCACGACCATGTCCAGCAGCGACTTGAACATCGGATAAAGCACCGTCACCAGAAGCGGCTCCAGGACATTATCAAAAAGCCAGCTCAGTACCTTCTCCAAAAGCGAGGACAGGAACTTGATGACCGGGCTCAGTATTTTATCAAACACCCAGTTAAATATGGTGGAAAATAAACCAAGGTATACAACTTCCGTCTGCATGGTATCTCCTCTCCTTCGGCGCCGTTTCATTTACCCTTAAATGCCTGGCTTCCTCCTGAACCGCCGGATGATCCGCCGCCGGACGAACCGCTGCTTCCTGCGCCGCCGGAGGATGCGCCTTTCGCGCTGCCGCCCTTTTTGCTCATGAGGCTGGATGCGCCTTTCTTCATCGACCCCATCATCTTGGCCCCGATGAAGGAAGCGATGATACCGCTCTGCGCTACCGTAGCTCCCGCCTGGGGACTGAAGATCGACACGATAAGGGTCCGGCTGTTATAGACGGCAAAGGCCCCGCCGATCAGCAGAAGCAGCTTGACCGCCTCCGCCAGCGTCGCGTTTCCCGTATAGGCCATCTTATCCGACATCATGATCGGCACCAGCAGCAGATAGAGCTTCATGACAAGGATCGGTCCGAAGGCCGAGATCACATGGGCCACGAACATATCCCTCCATTCTTTGAACTTGGCTCCGCCGTCCAGGGGCATCATCGCGACGAAAAACGGACTTACAATATATAGCACGAGAATGAGAAAAATTCTCTGGATAAACGCCAGGATCGAAGCGATCATCACGAAGAAGAGCATAAAGCAGCTCACATAAGCCTGCGTATAGTTGATCTTCTTGATATCGAAGCTCCGCTTGACCGCTTCCATATCCTCGTATTTCTGACCGGAAGAAAACTTGTTGATATTCTCCTGCTTCGGCGAATTAGCCGCCGGTCCCGCCACCGTGATGAACAGCGTATCGCTCATGGACGCGTCCGCGCCGTTGGCGTTCATCGTGGTGTTGATCGCGCGGATCGCTGTCGTCGACATCTGCAGGACGAACAGGCAGGTGATCGGTATGACCATGAAGCTCACCGCCGCCTTGATGGCATTGGTCAGCACCGTGCTTAACGGATGCCGGTTCTCAAAGGGCGAATCGGCGATAGAACGGACGACCGCGAATAAAGTGGCCATGAACGCCAGCACTACCGCGATGGCCGTAACCCCCAAAAATACCTTCTGCACCGTCTCGAGCCTGAAGAAATATTCCAGAAGGGTGATGCCTTCGCTCACATCCTTCACCTTCACGTTGCTGACGCCGGCGAAGGCGTTGAAGATCCCTTCCAGGAAATTGATCAGCTTTAAGAAGGTGATCAGGATCTTAAGCATCCAGTTGGCCAGAATCGACTGCAGAAGCTCTCCTAAAAGGTTTACGATGGCGTTAAACGCGTCGCGCAGGACAGGAGACAGCACGGTGTCGAAGATCGACCCCAGCACGTCCTGTATAATCTCGAGAAAGCTGTCCAGCATTACGTATTCCATACCTGAACCTCCAATCGAAAACGTACCCGCGAAACCGCGGACCGGTTACCGCACCTTCAGCTGCCTGCTGATCCTCTTTACGAACAGAGCCCCCGCAAGCACCAGCGCGACCGCCAGAAGCACTACGATAATAGCGCCGGTATTCATGCGGTAGGAAAGCTTAAAGCCCACCGAGCGGGAATTGCCCGCCTCGTCGTAGACCGTCAGCGTGTAATCGCCCGGATCGGACACCTGGCTGACCAGATTGCCGGAATGGATCACTTCGCCCTTCCTCGTCAGCACGCACTGTACGGAGTCCTCGTCCTTATAAGCGATATTCGCTTCACTCTTCGTCGTCATGACCATGAACATGGGAGCCGTGGTATCGCGCCGGAAGGAAACCTCCGCCTCTCCGGCCTCCGTATCCATATCGACCGTATATACGCCGTCCAGTCCCAGATACGCCCAGGTATCATGGATCCACGCGGGATCGATCTCTTCCTCGCCGCACATTACCCTCGTGATCACAGCATTCTCCGGCGCGTCGTAAACGCCCAGATCCCGGACAGCGCCGCCAAGGATACGGAAGGCGAACTCCGGCGCTTTCCGGCTGTAATAGGTAGACGCGTACACACTGGTATCCTGGCTCGGAAGGACGACGTAGCTGCCCGGCTCCGAGATCGGCGTGCCTACCGTGTACTCGATCTCCCCGCCGTCCTTAAGCACCCGGAAATCGATCTCGTCGTTGGTCAGGACCGTAACCGAATTGGTACAGATCATACCATTGGGTACATTCGTATAGAAAGAAGCGTCCGACGCCAGCGTATGCTTATAATAGCCGGTCGTCGTATCAAAAACGGACTCAAGCCCCGTTGAATCATTAAACTCCTCCAGCTGGTCCGCACCGTATCCGGGTCCTACGAGAGACTCGATAGCCTGATCCAGGGCCGCCTCGTCAACGCGGCCGTCGTCGCCCATGATACCGGATGCGCCGGAGCTTTCTGTCTCCTCAGCCGCGCTGCTTTCTTCAGCCGCGCTGCTTTCCTCCTCCCCTTCCGGCGGAGGCGGAAGCTCGTCGTCCAGTCCGGGAAGGCTGCCTGTGCTTTCTTCCGGCGCGGTGGTCTCCTCCACGTTATAACCGGCCCCGCTCACGATGGCAAGCGCCTCTTCCAGGGACATGGCGGGAGATACGGCGCTGCCGGAGCCGCTTCCTGCGCTGTCTCCGGCTGAACCCGTAGCGCTGCCGGAGCCCGAAGTGCCGCTGAAGCCGTCCAGACCGCCCGCAGGCGCCGTCTCCATCGGCTTATCCTGGATACGGAAACGGAACATGGCCTTGTAGAGAACCTGCTCGCTGAACGGCTTGGTATCGTCCTCCGTCGTAGTCAGCGTTATCACATAGGTCCCGTATTCCGTGACCGGCGCCGCCGCGTCCAGCTCGTACGGATGACCGTCCTTCTCCACCGTATAGGTAATGCCGGTGGGAATCTCCAGCCGCACCGGCTGGTCGGTGATGTCTCCGTTCCCTACATTCGAATAGAAGAACCACTGGTTATTCATTGACAACTCATAGGTCTTATAATCACTGTGATAGGTCTGCCCCAGAGACAGCTCCCGCACGGACGGACCGATCCCCTGATTGCTGTCCACGATCTGGGTCTGGGTCCCGTTCCCCAGGGGGCCGGAACCGATCCGTACCGCGGTGCTGTTCCGGCTGGAGCTCGCCGGCGCGCTGATCCCGCCGAACGCAATACCTGCGGCCAGAACCGCGGCCGCCGCCGATATCTTTATGTACTCTTTCTTTCTCATTGATTTACTCCCGATCTCTTGATTTCTTCCGCTACTGGGCCGCCGCCATCTTAAGCTCCGGTCCGCCCTCGCCTTCCTGCTGGTTATCGAGCACCAGATAGTTCCGCTCCTCCAGGTCGTAGAAGATCTCGTCGCCGAAGAAGGCGTTGGCCCTCACATCCGACAGATCCATGGTGCCGAACTCATACAACGGGCACTTGTAGCTTGGCGTAAACTTGGTCTTAAGCGGATGATTTCCGAAGGTCACGATAATGGCGTTGCCGGTGTCCTTCTTGTTGTTCAGCTTCATCAGTTCCGACGGATAGATCAGCGGCCGGTCCTGAAGCTGGTTGGAATAATTGATCCCGCCGGTGTTGTCCGTCGTGGAGCCGGATACGCTGGTCGTCGCCACGGACATGTTGCCGCACAGCTTGGAGAATTCCTCGCAGGTGGCGATATCATTGGAACCGATGAACATCTTGATGCCGCAGTTGCTCTTGACGATGTCGGCTACCGTATCGCCGTAGACGTTATTCAGCTGAGCATAGGACTGGACGACCATATGGAACCAGATCTTACGGCTTCGGCCTACGGTGATCATCTTATCGAACTTATCGATCTGCGGCATGTTGCCGAACTCATCGAGCAGGAAATACACGTTTCGCGGAAGAGACAGATCCTCTCTGCCTGACGCCACCTTGATGAGGGCCTTATAGATGCACAGGATGAATACCGCGGCCAGCGCGTGGCGGGTGTCCTTCTCATCCGGGATCTTCAGAAACAGCGCCGTCGGCTCGAAGGCGAACTTCGTCGGGTCGATATCGGTGGCGCTCGTCAGTGCGCACAGGCCTTCGTCGTTGAACATCGACATCTTGTCGAAGGCGATGGACATGTAGCTGGACAACGTCTGGTCAGCCGCCGAAAGCACCTGACGGGACAGGCCCACGGCCTTGGACAGCTTGGAACGTCCCTTGAAATAATCCTTTAAGGCCGCGAATTCGTTCTCCGAATTGCTGATGGCCTTGCTGATATTGTAGAAGCAGAACTTCTCCCTGGTCATCTCCAGCTCCGGGTTCTCGCTGTCCTCCAGCATCGCCAGGCAGGTCGCCATGATGATGGAGCGGGCGCCTTTCTCCCAGACCGGGTCGTCCTTGGACTCTACCGGGCAGATGACGCTGATCAGGTCGTTTAAGTCCTCGTACAATTCGTCGTAGATCTTCTGGCGCTCCACCTTGACCACATTGATCAGCTCTCGACGGACCGCGTAGGCCTTGCCGTTGTATTCGTACCAGGTATCCTGGTAATCTTCCGGCTTATTCACAAGCGTCAGCTCGCTTTCCGAAACCGAATCGGTGCGCTCGTAAATCTCATCGCCGGTGTGCAGGTACAGCTGGTAGCGGTCGTAGATATCGCCCAGCGGGTTCCAGCGGAAGGAGCTGTAGGGATCGCGCAGATCCAGGACCATGACGTTGTAGCCCCGCTCCTGCAGGAACTTGGAATGCAGCTGGAACAGCTCGCCCTTGGGGTCGGTGCAGATCATGGAGGATCCGGCCGAGGTCTTGCCGAGGATCTGGATCACCGGGTTAATAAATGTGGTCGTCTTACCGCTGCCGGTGGCGCCGATGATCAGGCCGTGGGCCGGGCTCATCAGGTTGATGTCCAGTTCCTTTTTCTTCGTATTGTAAACGGCGTACATGGGGATGCCGTCCTTTTTCTCATCATTCAATTTCGTAAATTTCTTCTTCGGGAAGTTCTCGTCCCTCTCCGCGTCGGTCATGAAGCGGGAATTCTCAAGGGCGCCCTCGATCCGCTGGGCCTTGCCCCGCAGCACCCTCTTGCTGCGCTTGGCGCTGGCCGGCGTAAATACCATGTAGGCGAGCGTCAGAAGAACCACCTCCAGAAGACCGTACAGCCATGTGGACGGGCTGGCGTAAACGGCAAAATTCAGAAAACTGCCGCCGTTTAACAGATAGCCGAACGCCATGGCTGTGATGCCTCCGAAGACCACTACGGCCAGAAGCCCCAGAAGCGCGTAAATTCCCACCTTTTTCAGAATCCCGCGGATGTCTAAATCCTTCATCTTCCTGATCCTCCTTTTTATTCCCTTACTTCATCGTTCCGTTTTGTCCGAACCGGGCCGGACGGCCGCTTTTGCCGGACTTTGTCTCCGGCTGTCTTATCCGGACGCCTTTCCGAACCGCTGCGCCGGACGTCCTCTTCGGATGCCGCCGGGCCTTTTCTCCGGCTACCTCCACCGGACCGCTTCTTCAGACGCCGCCCGCGGCATCAGTCCATGCTCCGGTATTTCCGTACCAGAAGCACAGAAAGCATCGCCGCGATCAGGCCATATGCCAGCACCATCCACCAGCCTTCGAAGAGCACCTGCGAAGCGGGAATGCTGCTGGTGATCAGCCAGTTGATCATGGACGGCGCGTTGAAACCAATGTGCATCAGAATACCATAAAGAATATTGTCCTCTTTGATCGAAAGCCCCGCCAGCAGAAGCCCCATCGCGAACGCGTACAGGATCCACAGGGGCTGCACATGGCACAGGGCAAATACGGCGCTGACGATCAGAACCGCCTTCTTCTCGTCGAAATGCTCCAGGAACGTGTTCAGCATATATCCGCGGAACACGACCTCCTCCGTCACCGGCGACGTGATCACGGTAGTCACCACCGTGAAAAGGATATCCCTGCCCCGAAGCATCTTCTGCGTGGCCTCCGAATAACTGCCGGTCAGCCCCAGCCGGGACAACAGCGTGATCGCCGAGGAGATCGCGACGGCCGCCGTAACGCCGAACGCGAAAAAGCCCGCCGCCTTCTTCCAGTTCACATTCTCCAGATAAAGGCTGGCGTCCTCAAAAAACCGGTGCCCTCTTTTCTTCGATCCCCGGTACAGCAGGTACAGCGTGAGCGCCATTCCAACCGCCGTATAGAAATTCCCGCCGTAGGTGAAGAATTCCGTCGCCGTCATATCCGGATGGGCGATCACATAGCCCAGAGCCATGCACAAAGACGGCATCAGGTAATAAAGCACCAGCGGTTTCGCTCCCTTTACAAACGCCGCGATCCAAATCCACAGCTTCTGCTGGAAGCTTTTCTCTTCCTTCATGCTCATTCCTCGATCGTCAGGAATCCGGAAAAGCCGGTAATATCAAGCACCTCGTGAACCTGGGGGCAGACGTTGCGAAGCGTCAGGGATCCGCCGCTCTTATTCAGCGACTTCTGCGTGGCCAGCAGGATGCGCAGGCCCACCGAACTTATGTAGGTGGTCGCCTCCATGTCGATCACGATCACCTTATGGCCCTGGGCCAGAACGTCCTTGACCTCCTTATCGATACCGGGCGCCGTGCTGTTGTCGATCCTCTTCGGGGTACTGTAAACATATTCTTCCATGTCTGAATCCTCTCCTTCTCCTGGCCTGCGCGAAGTCATTCTTCTCCGCAAAAACTGATCCTTACTTTCTCTGTCAAACCGGACGTTTCACAGAACGCCGGTTTCCGCCGGGCCTGCCGGCCTGCGCCGCCTTACGGAGCCTGTCACTCCGTGCCGTCCTTCGACTCCAAATAGCCCCATTCTAACGCCGTCGGCGCATAACTCTCCTGCTGCGCATAGTCTCCGGACGACGCGGACGCCGTGTAGCTCCCCTGCGGCACATAGCCGCCGGACGGCGCAGACGCCGCGGCGTCATCCTGCGGCGGCGGGGGCACGGCCCCGCTCGCAACCAGAGCGGACACTGTCGCCTCATCCAGAATATATTCGCCGTTCTCGTCCAGATAGATCCGAACATCGCCGGGACCATAGACAAACAGGCGGCCCTGATCGTCCTCATAGCAGTAGTCTCCGGTATCGCCGATCGCTTCGCTCAGCGCCTTCTCCGTGTCGTACAGATCGCCCAGATCATACTCTTCTTCCAGCGGCGCGTTGAACAGCTGCTGAAAGGTATCCGAAACCATCTCGTACTCCTCGTCGTCCGCAATATCGTCAAAGATCACCTCGTCGTCCGGCCCCGCATGAAATCCAATCAGAAATATGTCGCTGTCTTCGGAACCTACGGGCTGCAGGGCCATATAATCCCTGCCGTTCTCGGCGGTAAAGGTACCGACCACATCGTAGGTCAGTTCCTCGCCATAGGGTCCCTCCATCGTGATTCGGAAAACCTGCTCCTCCATCAGCAAACCCTCCCATCCTCTGCCCGCAGCGCGGCAGACTCCTCCTTCTCAGAGTATATGTATCATTTTATTATGCAGCGCCAGATACAACAAATGTACAACAAATTCCGGCTCCTGTCAAAAAATTTATTTTTCTTTTGCTATTACTATAGCAGAAAGAGTACAACAAATGTACAACAAACCGATCGGATCCGTCATACCGGCCCGCATGGGAATAAAACAGGTGCCAAACGCCATATGAGAGACCTTTGGCACCCGCATATCTTTCTTTGGTTAAGAGGGGAAAACCGCTCTCTCTATGCTGACATACATTTGTATTATAACATACTCGAAATCGGTTTTTTCTGACATTTAGGTAATCAAACTGACTTTTAAGTAATCCGATGGGCCTATTTCCCCGGCCCCAGGACTCTTGGTCCGGTAAGCTTCTTATCCTCCGGGCGAGCAAGAACCGGCGGCGTATCGTCGGACGGACGGGCCAGTACCGGCGGCGCGGTTTCCGGCGCGGAAGGCTGACCGGGAATATTCTCAGGCGCGGAAGGCTGACCGGCCGCCGCGGTACGCTCCGCAAACTGCACGATCTTCGCTCCATCCGCCTGTGCGGTCCGTTCCGCCGTATCTCCGGGGGTTCTTCCCGTTTCCGCAGCCTGAGCGCCCCGTTCCGCGGCGCGGCTCTTTCGTCTGGCGCGCTCCGCCTGCTCCGGATGAGCCGCGGCCACAGCCTCTTCCTCCTCCTTCACAAGACCGTCGTAGCCGATGAGACGGCGGTACTCCTCTTCTGACAGAAGATCCGCATTGGCGCGGAGCAGTTCTTCCTCCGTCACCGGCTCCGGCTCCGAATTGCGGTGCAGGAAATCATCCTCATGCACCGGGACGTAGGGGGCCCGATCCCCCGCGACATCCGGAGTTGCCGGTTCCGGCGTGTCCGCCGCGGAAACCTTCGGCTCTGTGGCCGCCTGCTCCGGCGCAGCCGGTTCTGTACCTGCTTCCGCCGCGCGCACTTCAGGGGCGTCTGCTTCCGCTTTTGGAGCGGAATCCCCGCCCACAACCTGCTTAATTCCTTCACCCACCACGTCGACCACCGTCTCTGTGATGGTTTCCGCCAGATCCCCCAGGGAATCCACCAGTTCCTCAAACTGCGCACCCGTGAAATTCCCGAACATGCGGCGGTAGGGATTGAATTCGCCGCAGACCATATCGTGGATCTCCAGGCAGGATATCGCGGAAGCCTTCAGAAGTTCCCGGTGGACCTGCTGCTGTTTCAGGCTCTCCTCACGCATCCTGCGTTTCCGCGCCTCGTCGAGCTTCTCCGCGGCCGCGCCGGTCAGCCGGCCCCAGTAGGCGGTGTCTTCCTCGAGTCTGGCGCTGTCGCCCAGATCGTGGGTCTTCAGCGCGTCCGCCATCTCGTCCAGGACGCTGTCCAGGAATCCCTGGCCGCGATCCGCAGCCGCGCCGGAGCCTGCCTGCCTCTCATTGGCTTCCAGCGCATGTACAGCCTCGTTCGCGTTCATTTCCGTAGTGCCCAAAAGATACATGAGCTTAAATCCGTCCGCTTCCCGCGCACGCTCTCCGCCGTCCTTTAAGCTCTCAGCAATCTCATGGATCCTTCTCCTTGCGTCTTCCCTGCTCTGATATGCCGGCATACTGTAACCTTCCTTTCCTTCTCCCGGTTCTACCCGCGTGGCCCTCTTCCGGCCCGCACTCCTTCGGACATGTCCCTTTGGGGGATGCGCACGGTCCGGTCCAGTGCTTTGTCCGCTCTTCGTTCGGACAGCGAACCGGCGCAGTTATAATCTCTGATGTGATTGTACCAAGCCGCTAGCGCGGCGGCTGGCCTCAGTTACATTTTTTCCACTACTTCTTCAAAAAAAGTAGCAGTTTTTGCGTTTATGTTGTATTGTTGAGTTACCACACTTAACCATAAACATAAAACAAAAACTGCTATGCTTATTCTACCATGGATTTTTAAACTCAACAACTACATTTCTGAAAATTTTTACCGTCCGCCTCCCCCAGGGCTATCTTGTCTGTTCCCATGCTCTCTAACTTACACCAATAGGAGGTTCCATTATGGATTACTTAAATACTTTCCGGGAGATGATCTCCCTCCGTGGTCTTACCGACCATACCCTTAAGAACTACTGCACCTACATCCGTTCTTATCTCGATTACCTCGATTCCTTCCTCCTCAAATCCCCGGAGGATGTTTCCTGGCTCGAACTCCGTGATTACATCCGCTGGCTCCAGGCTTCCCGCTCCCTTTCCGACCGTACCATCAACTGCGCCATCTCTCAGCTCCGCTTCTTTACCATCTATGTTTTACATAAGCCCTGGGACTCTACCCAGCTCCCTTTGCGCAGGTTTGATGAATTCCTCCCCTTTGTCCCTTCCCAGAAGGAGGTGGCCTTTTTTATCCATTCCTGCCCAAACCTCAAACATAAGGCGCTTTTTGCCCTCATGTACTCCGCCGGTCTCCGCGTCGGCGAGGTCTGCTCCCTCCGCTATGACGATATCTCTCGCACGAACATGCGCATCCACATCTCCCATGGGAAGAACCGTTCCGACCGCTTTGCCATCCTTTCCTCCCACGCCCTCATCATTCTCTCCGATTACTGGAAGGCTTATGGAAAGCCTATGGGATGGCTTTTCCCTAAACAGGGGCACCCTGACCAGCATATCGTTTCCTATACCGTAAACCAGGCCCTCCTTTCCCATGAGGAACGCCTTGGCTGGCCCCACCGCCTCACCTGCCACTCCCTGAGACATGCCTTCGGCACACACCTCTATGAAAACGGTACTGACCTCCTCACCATCAAGGCTCTCCTTGGACATAAGTCCCTCAAGTCCACCATTATTTATGTCCATCTCGCCGGGAATGGCGTCGCCTCCGCTGTCAGCCCGTTTGACCGCATGGGAGGTGCTTCTCATGCGTAACCTCCCCATCCAGCGGATCTGGGAATCCTCCTGCGAAGCCTTCCTCGCTTCCGGACAGCACCTCTCGGACGTACAGCACAAAGCCTCCTCTGCCATCTTAAACTGCAGGTCCGGCAGGCTCGGTTACAATGTCAGCCGCTGCTCGGAGTGCGGACATATCGAAGTTCACAGCTGCTCCTGCCGTAACCGCAGCTGCCCTAACTGCCAGGCTGTCAAAAAGGAAATCTGGGTCGACAAACGCAGGGCCGAG
>CANQBX010000053.1 GCA_947589095.1 uncultured Lachnospiraceae bacterium | reverse complement strand
GCCTCCGGGTATTCCAAGTTCAAAGTTAGCTTACCGCCCTGGACGCACTCCGCCGGAACGGTGAATGTCACCGGATCCTTGATGGAGGTGACCTCCTGGTCATACAAGACCTGGTCGCCGCTCTTGACAATCAGCCGCTGGGACCCGCCATGAATAGAACGGAATTGGAACGTTCCGGTCAAGTCTCCGGGCACCTCGCCAACGTTCAGGTACATGACCCCTTTTGTCCCCAAGGACCAAGTATAATCGGACTCCGCGCTGGATATCCCGCTCTTGAAGTAATCCGCCCCACTGCCTTCCTTGGTAACTAGGATCTCGCTTCCCAGTTGATACTTGGCTTGTTCATCGTCAATCTCCTGCTGGAAGTTCTCCACAACAGGTATTTCACTACTGTATGTGCTATATATCATGATCCTGTAGTAGCTACGGTCAGAATTGATGCCATAAAGGTAGAAGGGCCGTCTTCTTGTCTCTCCTTCCCGATAGTCAAAGACCGTCTTTTCCCCCTCATAGGAAGGGTCGATCATTGACAGGATGGTAGGCTCAAAGTCTTCGATATAAGAGACTGGCGCGTGAGAAACCTCCAACTTCCCAGTGGTGTGCTGCCGTTTGATGAGCAGAAGCGGATTGTACCGATTTTCCCAGCCGTGGTCCGCTGTGATGACGATATCCGTGTTATCATAGGCACCCGTCTCCTTGAGTGCCTGAATGAAGTTCATCATAATCTGCACACTGCCCTTGGCCTGGCGGTACATCATCTCATTGTCGTGAATGTCCGCCACAGTTTCGTCAACGATATAGGTTTCTCCCTCGTATTGGATATAGTTCCCGTTTTCGTCGATATTGTAGGGCGGATGCGCCCCTTTGAAATAGTAGAAACGGTAGACGTTTTCATCCATCGAGGCCCGCAGTTTCCCATCCAGGATCTCCTGGTTGAACAGGCTGTCATTTACATGGAACTCATTTGCCGGCTTCACGTCCTCAATATCCGTGTAAGAGAACCAAAAATAGGGCTTCAGGATATGCGGCATATAGCGGAAGGCCGTGATTTGGTTCATGGTCTTCACGACGTCGGCGGTCGAGACCCCCGTGGGCTCCTCAACCACAATGTTCTTAATGACAGGAGCCATTTTAGAGGAGACGTTTTCCGTCGCCTCATAGTAACGCACATCATATCCCTCCCGAGAGAGCACAGGGAAAAATTCCGACCGCGTATAGACGTCGTCTACATTCTCCCGGTAGGGGGTTCCTGTCTGCTGCAGTTGCTTCCCAGTAAAGATCGTCGCGCCCCCTTCCTGGGAGAATAGAGAGGTGCCTACCGCATTATCAAAGAAGACAAATCCATCAAACACGTCTTCCGCCTCCGGGATGTCCTGGATTACCTGCTGAAAATAACTCGCCTGATAGCCGTCAAAGAGCATGACAATCACGTTGTGCAGAGTAGACAGTTCCAGCATTTGCTCGTCCCGTGCGACATAGTAATTCCTCTTGATTTGTGACAGGTCCGTGGTAAACAACAAGGTGGCCAGGGTCAGGCACTGCATGACCACAACGCCCAGAGAGATATATCTGATTACCTTTTTGTAGAGGGGCTTATCCTTGAAACGAACAGCCAAGATTACAGATACCAGAATCAGTGCGATCCAGATCGCCCCATTGATATATGGCCAAGCCCCGTAGCTGGCCCAGTCGATTGCAGTGCCGTCCATCTTCCCATAGCTGACGAACATCCAGTTACCCTGGATATACAGCGCGAGAGCAATCCCAAACACAACACCTGTCACAACGGGGTTGTTGCGGGAGATTGAAATAACAAACGTGAAAAGTGTCAAGGAGATTAAAAAAACGAGAAGGCACCCCGGCAGGAACATTTCCAGCGTAAACCACAGGCTGGAGAGATTGGTAAGATAGATCTCAAGGGGACCAAAGACAAAAAATGTAAATGACAAAAAGAGAGCAGGAAACAGCGCCTCCACCAGGTTCCGCTTTAGCTCTTTCGTGTTTTTCATGGGGAGTACTCCTTTTCTGTAATGTTTGCAGGGGTTTTTTCTTTACCTTGTCAAAAACGTTGTGCCATTGCTCACCCGCTCACGCCAGTAGTCAAGCAGATCATGCATCGTCGTGTCAAAGCTGATCTGCGGTTCCCAGCCGGTGTGCGCCTTAAACTTGCGGCAATCGGGTACTTGCAGATCCGCATCAATGGGACGTAGGCGTGCGGGGTCCGTCACTACCCGGATCTTGTCTTTCATGGTAGAATAGGAAATCAGAGTGTTGAGGGTGTCGCCCACCTCGCAGGTATAGGAGCCACCGATGTTGTAGTATTCACCAGGGGTCGGATCAATGGTGACCAGCATATAGTAAGCTCGAACAGCGTCTCGGACATCCGCATAGGTGCGTAGGGACTTCAGGTTCCCTACCATTACCTTGGGCTCGATCATCCCCGCCTCGATCATTGCAATCTGTTTGGCAAAGGTGGATTCGTGAAACACGTCGCCGCGGCGGGGGCCGGTGTGGGTGAACATACGCGTGGTCATCACAGTCATGCCGTAGGCCTCTGCGTAGTACCGCCCCAGAAGATCGGTACCCACTTTGGAAATGGCATAGGGAGAGGCGGGATGGAAGGGGCATTCCTCGTGGATTCCCGCCTCCGGCTTTTTTGCTGCGGGGATCTTCCCAAACACCTCGGAGGAGGCACAGACATGGATAACGGGCTTATAGGACGCATCCCTCTCCATCTCGTGATGGATGGCCTCCAAAAGCCGACAAGTCCCCAGTATGTTGGTATTTAACGTGTCGATGGGTGCCGTGAAGCTAGTGAGGGGGTAGCTCTGAGCCGCCAGATGGAACACATAGTCCGGCCGCACATGTTCGATGACATGCAGAAGCGAAACCTGGTCGTTCAGGTCTGCATATTCAAAATAGAGGCGGTTGTGCTCGTTCGCCCGGTCCAACAGATGCTGAATATTGTCCAGTGGACTGCGCCAGCGGCAAACGCCATAGACATCCCAATTTGTGTTCGCCAGGAGAAAATCTGCTAAATGCGACCCTACCATACCGGTAACTCCGGTGATTAATGCTTTATAGCTCATGAATAATACTCTCCATTTCCTGCTTGAATAGATAGGTGAAGTTGCAGGCGTCCAGTATTTTGTATTCTCTTAGCTTCGGACTATCCATTTGGGTGATACCTGGCCGGTTTAGAAAGAAGCTGTCATCTGGGTGGCACACCATATATTGCAGCCAACCATGATAGAGACGGTTAAGTTCATCGGCTATACGCACACGACTGACAAGTTCCGGTCCGGCCAGGTTAAGTACCCAAGGTGTATACTTTTCCCAATTTGTAATCAGCCACAATATGGTTTTCAGAACACAACTGAGTGTGATGCAGTTCCGATAAAAAGGATGGTACACCTCGGCGATCTGACCCGTCTCCATGCACTTTAAGCAGTATGTAACAAACCGATCCTTTGCTGACACAACATACGAAAGCCGAATCGCCTTAAACCCATATTCATCTTTGAAACGGTCTTCAACAGCTTTTTTCATCCTGCCGTAGGGAGTATTAGCTTGTGTAGGAGAATCCTCCGTATAGACCTCACCCGGAATATCGCCAAACACAGCGTCGCTTGATAAAAACAAAACCCTACATTTTCTAGCCAGCGCCTCGCTTATAACTTTCGTAGTGCCAGTGACATTTATCTCCCAGGCATGTTCAAAGTCAGAGGCGCATCTATCAGGACTGGATATGGCTGCGGTAAAAATAACTTGATCGATCTCGTTAAAAATATTGAAATCAAACCGTTCCAGTTGAACTAGGTCCATAAGAATATCCTCTTGTGCACCTGGCCCAATCCTCAAAACCTTTTTGATCCGAGGGTCATTTTGAAGATTGCAAAATAAAGCCCCACCAATATAGCCGGTACCACCAATTATCGCTATATGCATCCATTATCTCCTCTCACCAAAAAAATGTTCCTCAAGCATCAAACAAAGGCAGTGATAAATCGGCAAGTGAAGCTCTTGAATCTTATATGTCTCGGTCTCAGGTACGCAGATACATACATCGGCAAAATCCGATAGCTTGTTTCTATTATTTCCCGTGAGACCAATCACTTTCATATGCTTTGCTCTCGCAACTGTTGCAGCATAGAGAATGCTCTTGCTGTTTCCTGAAGTAGATATTCCCAAAAATACATCTCCTGTTTTCCCGTACCCATTTAATTGCTGTGCAAAACAAATTTGTGGATCACAGTCATTCATGAATGCTGTTGTCAGTGCCATGTGTCCATCAAGAGCAATCGCTGGCAAGGCCATTTGAAGGTTATCGCTAAGTATGGGCCCCAGTTCTGGATGGCTGTCAACCAGAGCGGTAGAAAAGTCTGCATCAACCTTCCTCTTTAATATGAATCCTTTCATAAGTTCGCCAACCATGTGCTCTGCATCTGCCGCGGATCCGCCGTTCCCAGCGATCAGCAACTTTCCACCTGCCGAATAACTGTCACGAATCACTTCATATGCTTGCGATATTGCCGTTTCACAAGGCCTTAAAATTGGATATCTCTTCAGCAACTCGACTTTGAACTCAGTTTCCCTATTATTCATCAAAAACAACTCCTTATCTTTTCTGTAAATTTTAGCAGCGATTTAACAGTCACATCCTGTCCGTATGCCTCGTTTCCGTCACTTATCAAGGCTGTTCTACACCCAGCAGCCCTGCCTGCGGCAATATCCGCTTCTCCGTCACCGACCATCCAAGAGAGGCTCAAATCAATGTTTAGGTCTTGGGCCGCCTTCAACAACATCCCAGGCTTTGGCTTCCGGCAATCGCACTCGATCTTCAACTCTGGGATCTCGCCAGCGTACCCTTTATGGGGGTGGTGGGGACAGTAGTAGATGGCGTCCAGGTAGGCCCCCTCCGCTCCCAGCATCGTCTCTAACTTGTTGTGTATCATTTCCAGCTGTTCAACTGTGATCTCGCCTCTGGCAATCACTGGCTGATTGGTTACCACCACAGCCAAATACCCGCTTCGATTGATGGTACGCACTGCCTCCGCAGTGCCGGGCAGCAGTTCCAAATCGTCTATATCCCGTAGGAAACCAACATATTTATTCAGGGTTCCGTCCCGGTCTAAAAACACCGCTTTTTGTTTGTGGCGTAGGCATTTGCTTTCGATTAAGCCGCTGGCGAGATCCTCCTGGACCTGGGCGTACCGCTCCGGCGTGCCTACGTCCTTGATATATTCCGGGCTGTCGTAGGCAAATATGGCGCCGTTGCCAGCCAGAGGCTTCAAAAGCTGCCTGTCCAAGTCGACTTTCTGGCCCTTCGGCCGGTGCTGAAGCAGTTTGGGGGAGAGGACATGGATCCCCGCGTTCACCCGGTTTTTGTAGTACCGGGGCCGCTGATCCTCCTTCGCCAGCCAACGCTCCACCCGGCCCTGGGGATCGGTGATGATCAGCCCGCTGTCATAGGGGTGGCTGTTGGGGTGGGTCAGCAGCGTCACTAGTCCACCATGCTTTTTGTGGTAGTCCACCATTCGCCGTAAATCCACAAGGAACATAGCGTCGGCGTTCAGCAGGAGAAAGTCCTCTGTCAGCTGTTCCCGTAGTTCAAACAGGGCCCCGGCATTGCCCAGGGGCTCCTTCTCGAAGTAGTACTGGATGTGAACGCCAAAGGGCTGCCCGGTGAAGGGAGAGATGCCGCTCCCGTCTCCAAAGTGATCCATAATCACCTGGCCCAAGTGGCTGACGGTCACGATGATATCCTCAACCCCCTGTTCCCTCAGGCAGGCGATTTCACGCTCCAGGATGGGCACTCCACCGATGGGCAGCATGGGCTTGGGGATATCCTTTGCTACAGATGCGATCCGCGTCCCTTTGCCGCCGGCCATAATCACCGTTTTCATGGGTCACACTTTCTCACTCTGCTCGTATTTTTCCGGGGAATAATGGATCACGCAACTTCCTCCAGTCTCAAATCGAAACGGAACGTGCAGCAGGCCACCCATGGCCCGCATCACGGCAGGCTGATACTCGGGCCGTGCGTAAAAAAGGAGGAATCCCCCGCCGCCCGCTCCCAACAGCTTACCGCCCAACGCCCCGGCAGCCCGCCCCTTTTCATAGAGCGCGTCGATGTGGTCTGTGGAGACTGAGCGTCCCGTCTTGCGCTTCAGCCGCCAAGTGTGGTCCAGCAGTCTTCCGAAATCGTCCATATCGGACAGCTTGTCCGTCAGGATCTTCTCCGCCTCTCCCACCAAGGCGTACATCTCCCGCAGGGAGGCGATTTTGTCGCCCGGATCGGCGGCGTTGGCCTCCTGGATCTGGGAGGAAAACCGCGTGAAGCCTGTAAAGAACATCATCAGGTTGTCATTGAGCTGTCGCTTGCGCTCGGGAGAGATGACGATGGGGATGACCTCGTACCCATCGGCGCTAAACTCGATGTGGTTTAGGCCCCCATAGGCAGCCGCAATCTGATCCTGCCAGCCCCCTGCCTCATGGCACAGTACCCGCTCCAGATAGATCGCGTCGTCCGCCAGCTTCTTTTTGCCAGCGTACTTGCCCTTCAAGGCGTAAAATGCATTAAGCATCCCTACTGCGAAGGAACTGCTTGTCCCAAGTCCGGATCGGGCCGGCAGATCGGCGTCATATGTAAGTCTCAATTCGTGCATATCCAGCATCTGCATGGCGTTTCTGATAGCCGGATGCTCAATATCTCTCACATCGTTTACACGCTCAGATTTTGAATAGGTGATATCTGTGGAATACTCGAAAAAAGGAGGCAAGTGGCGAACGGTTACATAGCAATACTTGTCAAAGGTAGTTGACAATACCGCACCGCCATATTCCTTAAAATATTCCTCCATATCCGTGCCACCGCCGAAGAACGACATGCGAAATGGAGTTTTTGTAATAATCATTTCCCTGTCCCCTTTTCCATGCCTACTTGCACAGTTTTATATTATGTACACAAACTCCCAAACGACGGTCGTCTTCAGAGTCAAAAAGCTCTGATGGACGGTACAAGCGATCCAGCAGAAAGGTAAGTGTCGCATATGGTCCCGCATCTTCAGCGTTCAGCTCCACCGTTCTCCAAGATTCCCCGCTGTTCATGTCGCTCCATACCTCTCGACCATTCAAAAGAAGTTTTACTTTTAGATTCCGTGTTATTTTACTGAATGTAACTATTATTCTCTTCTCATCAAACGGCACTTTTATGAATATGCGGGAGCAAATACGTCCTTGTTTACCACCACTCCAGCACCAGCGGCGTGTATCCCCCGCATCATTATTATCCCATTCCAGCCCATGCCAACCATCATAGTCCAAAAGCCCGTCGCCAAGCATCTGGCTATTAGGACCATTGACAATCTCCTCTAAAATAAAAGCACGGGGCAATTCGTCCTTATGCAGGGCATAGTTCATATCAGGCGAGTTTGATTCCCTCGTCACCTCGCAGGGAACTGAGCAACCGCTACACCGCTGAACAACATCGCTGCGAACGGTTTCAGACCTCTCGCTGGTGAGGATCTCATCCAGTGAATCCGTCCGTAAGTCTCCCAGAAAAAACTTCTCCCGACTCTCTCTTCCCCTGTAATACGCCCCGGTAAGGCAGGGGTAGACCTTTCCGTCTGGGCCGATGACAATGCTCGTCGTTCCGGCAGTGCAGTGTGTGATGCCAAACCGTCCTCTGGAAAGTACCCGCCGTTTCCCTAACGGATCCAAATATCGCCATATTGCCTCCTGATACTCGTCTGTAAAAATATAATCGTGATCTTCTGATGCATCTGCGGACACAGGTCCAAACCTCCAGTCAATCCCAGGAAACTTGCTTGTAAATGTTTGTTTCATCAACTCCAGTTCCCTTAGATTGCTCTCCTGAACAACAGAGTTAATACCACAGGGTATTCTATGTGTTCTAAGGCAAGATACGGCCTTTATAGCCCTAGTATAAGATCCACTACAGCGTCGGATTGCATCATGAGTTTTCTCGATACCATCAATTGAGATGTGAAATTGTAGTCTATTTTTATTTTCTTCAGATATATTCTCGGCCAATTCCTCAATGACATCATATAAATAGCCGTTACTTGTGATATCAATCTCATAGTCTGTTTCCCGTAGGGCATGGAGCACAAACTGCGAAAAAGAAGGGTTTAAAAATGGTTCTCCACCTGTCACAGTAATGAGCTTTGTGCGGATCAATAGACTCTCACGGAGTCGTCCTAGAATAAAATCTCCATCTACTTCCTGATTTTTTCCTATATCTTGATTTTCACCGCAATGTTTGCAGTTAAGATTACACCTCAACGTTGGCAAATAAAGTATGGTATCTATCTTATCAATCATATTCTTCCCCCTCTTGAGCAGCACGTATGTTCCAGCTTTTCTGCTGAGCTAGTTCAGTCAAACTGGCAGCAAAGATTTTTCCCGCCTCCATAAGTTGTAATTCGCTCGATCAACTTTTCTCTAGTTTCTCCTAACATTTTCATTAAACAGAAAAGCCTCATAACGGTCGCAGACCTCCGTTGTTTCTCCAAAAGCAATTTGATTTCCATGATCCAACCACAGCACCTTGCTGCACAGCTCCCGCACCTGCTGTAAGGAGTGGGAGACCAGGATTGTTGCCGCACCGTTTTGGATGATCTCCCGCATCTTGGCCTCACTTTTCTCCTGAAAAGCGCCGTCTCCCACCGACAGCACCTCGTCCAGAATCAGGATTTCGGGCTGTACCAAAGAGGCGATGGAGAAGGCCAGGCGGGACTGCATCCCCGTGGACAACTGCTTGAAAGGTCGGTCCTCGAACTCCCACAGTTCGGAAAAATCCAGGATCTGTCCGTAGGTCTGGTCCATAAAATCCCTGGTGTACCCCAGCATGGCACCCCGGAGGTAGGTGTTTTCCTTGACGGTCAGGTCCCCGTCAAAGCCGGAGGCCAACTCCAACAGCGCGGACACATTCC
Organism: uncultured Lachnospiraceae bacterium; assembly: GCA_947589095.1. Classification (GTDB taxonomy): domain Bacteria; phylum Bacillota; class Clostridia; order Lachnospirales; family Lachnospiraceae; genus UBA3402. The sequence continues at coordinate 18,542 of CANQBX010000053.1, read as the reverse complement.
CGTACCGCTCGATCCGTCCGGCCCGGGGCTCCATCACGCCGATCACCGCCTTCAGCAGGGTGGACTTGCCTGCCCCGTTGGCGCCAATGATGCCCAGCATATCTCCCTCATAGAGTTCAAAGGACACATCCTGCACCGCCATAAATCGCTCCACATGATACTGTCTCTTCAGGTGCCGTAGTACCCATTCCTTCAAGCCGATATCCTTGAAATCCCCGATCTTGTAGCCGATAGAGACGTGTTCGGCCCTCAACATCATCTTCATCCTGCCACCTCACACATAGTACAAAAATTCATGGTTGTACCGCTTATACATCCACGCCCCCACCCCAAAGGCAAGCAACGCGTACGCGGCCGCCAGCGCGTGGAACTGCGGGGTCGGGATCGTCCCGTCGATCACAATCTTTCGGAAATAGCGGATATACAGGTAGACCGGGTTGAGCAAAAACAGGTTGCGGGCGGTCTGGCTATATGTGTCAATCGAGTAAAAAATGGCCGACATCCACATGATTAGCTGGGTCAGGATCCCCCAAAGATACTGCATATCCCGGAAAAACACATAGAGAGCCGACAGGATCAGGCCCAGCCCTACGTTGAACACCACCAGACATATGATGGGGTAGAGCAGTAGCAGGAATTTCCAGGTAAAAGGGATGTGGTCGGCCGCTGTGAAGGCGAAGAAGATTAGCAGAGTGAGGCCAAAGTTGATCAGGGCGGACACATTCTGAGAGAAGAGGAACAGGTACTTGGGGATGTTGACCTTGGTGAAGATTCCCGCATTGCCTACTAGGGCGCTCATACCCAGGTTCGTGGCATCTGTAAAGAAGGTGAAGACGATCTGCCCGGCAAACAGATAGATGGTGTAATGGTTGACATTGTTGCCGAAGAAATGGCTGAACACCAGCCACATGATTAGAAGGTTCATCAGCGGCGAAAGAATGCTCCAGGCCATTCCTAAAATGGTACGTTTGTATTTTTTAGTAAAGTCACGTTTGACCAGTTCTGTGAACAGGAACCGGTATTGTTTCATTTTTTTCAGCATATGTGTTTATCACGCCCCGCCAAATACCTTCGCCAGATTATCTGCCGCCCGTTCCAGCAAGGTATTGTCAGGCCATCCCAATTCCTGATAAGTATCCACAATTTTATCGCGCAACCTTTGATACATCCTGTTGTCTTTTATCGCCTTGAATCGAACAGCCTCTTTGATAAACGATGTTAAGTCCTCTGCTGCGCTCTCTATTTCTAGATGCTCCTTGGCGAAAGATATTCTGAGAACAGGAATATAACCGCCATACGCATCCAAGTTGTTTTTCACCAGCTGGGAAAAAGCAACAACACCCAAAGAGCTTTCTAACAGCCTCCGGGTCATAGGATAGCGAAAGGCATCTGTTTCCCACAGCCCCGGCTCGCCTTTTTCGGCACGCTCACGCGCAAGATTTTCTGCCTCCTCCCCGTGATTAAATCCGACCTCATCGAAATAGGCAGCTTCATCCTTCAAAACATCAAGGAAAAACATAGCCACTACATGGTGTATCGCATAGTCGTGAAGGATGACGATCCCGGGGTGTTTCAGCGCCAACTGATAAATATTTAAGTGGGACGAATCATTTCCCATTTGATAAATTGCCAAATCATACGAGTCGCAAGTACTCTCATAATCATCAATATTCAAGATTCGGTGAGGGCGGAGCGTTTCTTCCGCCGTAGGCGCGAAATTATCTACAAAAATATCAATCTGGTATTCCGCTCCGAGTTTGCAATGAATATGCGGAAGTATTTCCTCGATCCAATCCTCAACCCCTGTTTTCTGCAGATGCAGGGAAGTCAACAGCGCAAGTTTATAGCCCATGCCGCGCCCTCCTCAAAAACCGCTGTAGGCCAGCAACTGGTCCAACGCATGTTCCCATGTAATATCCTTAACGCGTTCGTACCCGTTATTGCCAAATTCTTTTGCATTGGACTTATCAAGGTATAGCTGGTTGATGGCCGCACCAATCTGCTCTGGAGTGGGCTCGCAAACCAAAGCGGACACGCCGTGCTCAGCAAATTCCAATACGCCGCCTGAATCAACTGCTGTGATAATAGGCTTTTTACTCAAGAAGGATTCCAAAGTGATATATCCGTAGTCCTCATCTACGGGTGCGAAATAAACGCAAAGGGACTCAGAATAAAGTTTCAGCATTTCATCGTCAGAAATGTAACCGAGAAATTTCACTCGATTCTCTAACTTAAGCCGATTGGTCAACTTAATAAGTTCGTCAGTATAAGAAGCTGTGCCGGTTCCTGCAATATAACATTTGATATGTTTATCTGTGAAACACATTCCCTGAATCAAAAGGTCGAGTCTCTTCATAGGGTCAAATCGTCCAACTGACAGGATAAAATCTCCGTAGTTGTCACAAAAGTATCTCCCTACATGCTTTGGTGGATGATAAAGCGGTTCAGATTGTATTCCGTTAAATCTTTCCAATCTCGCACTGACATTCTTTGAAATAGTGAATATTTTTTTTGCTTCTCTCAAAGCCACAGAATCGGCATCTCTAAACTGTTGCAAAAACTCAAATGCAGGTTTTCCAGGATAAAACGGGCTAAAAGACCGCATTTGGCAATCATATGCATCCCTATGCTGATGGATTAGCCATAATATCTTATTTTGATGCCTGGCAAAATAAGATGGCCATTTTGTTCCTATGACAAGATCAATAGTCTCCCCACACGATTCTGATAAATCAATTGTCCTCCACATCAACATTTGTTCCCAAAGTTCGCACTCCGGATATGACTTAAATGGAATAGATATAATCTCTGTATTATAGCCTCTCGCAGTGAGCTTCTGTTTCAAATTCTCCACATGAAGTTCGGCTCCTCCATTAAAGAAGGGGACATACGGAAACGTAATGGCGATTTTCTTTTTCATAACGCCTTCTTCTCCCCTCACTTCGTTGCAATTGCCGCATATTCGACCGCACCATAAAGGAAATTATTCAAATGCTCGATTTGCCGGTTGAATTGTTTGATATTCTGGCTTTCTCCTTCCAGCGGGGGAATACAACCACCCGTCACCCATGCGTATTTTGGATAATCCATAATAATAGAAGTAAAATTGCCAGCTTTCAGCAGATAATCTAACAATGCCGGATGCACGGGCCGGATATGGGTGGGGTCGATATAAAAATTATTGGTCAACGTGCTGACCGACATGGGATTTGGCGTCTCCAGAATTATCCGCCCGCCCAGCTTCAATTTGCGATAACTCAATTGAATCAATCTCGCCAACGCGGCTGAATCAATGTGTTCAATGACCTGTATCGCTGTGATCCCATCCAAAGAGCGGTCCGGAATGCTTTCCAAATAGCAGAACATATCTTTATGGATGACATTCAGCCCTTTGCGTTGGCATATCAAAACAAATTTTTCTGTAATATCTACGCCAGAAGCGTCAATACCTTTCTCCACCAAAAGCTCCAGCCATTCGCCCCGGCCGCAGCCCAGATCCACGACCCGCTCACCCGGTTTGAAATATTCTAGGTAGCGTTGGATCCTGGTTCGGATCTCCTTCTGGGATCCACGGAATTTGTCCTCAAAGGTGCCGTAATCTATATAATCAACCCCATCCTCTTTAGCGACGGGCAGCTTTTCGCGCAGATTTTCCAGTTCGACCCGCATCTTCTCCAATTCTTCCATGTAGGCGTCACGGAGCCATTTTTGACTCTCCGTCAAACCCGCAAGATCTGTAAGGAATCGCCGCTGGGCCTTCTCCAGTTCCGCGAGGGACTGCCGGGTCTCCTCAAACTTTGCCAGAGACTGCCGTTGTTCCTGCACCAATTCCTTTAGGATCCAAATGCTATCCCGTAATTCATTGGCCATGCCATTAGCGAGGGCGTTGAAATAGTTCTGCTGCTCCACAAGGGGACAAATCAAAAACCAAGTCAGCTTACGGATCAGCCGCTTGAGGAAGACCTTCCACTTGGGCCCTCTGAGTACATTGACATGGGGATTAAGCCCTCCCATTTGTTCCCAGGCGATGGCCTTTTGCTCGGCGGCCCGGACAAGTGCGTCCAACCGTGCCAAGCGCTCATCCGCGCCCGTGACCGTAAGTACCTGCTGCTCATCTTCCAGCAGTTTTCGTTGCATATCGGCCAAAATGAATTGCTCCATCCAAATCATCCTCCATTCTTAAACTCTAGGATCGGCCCGCTTACTCCGCCGCCCTGTTCGGTCTTTCTCCCACCGCGCGGTATAGCCGCTCCAACTTGCGCGCCGAACTCTCCCAGCTGAACAGCGCATGCTGTTGGCTTCCTCGCTCCGCCAACTCCTGGGCATATCCCGTGTCGTCCAAAACCCGGCTGATCCCCTGAGCGATGCTCTCCTCAGAAAAGGGATCCACATAGCAGGCCGCCTCTCCGGCTACTTCGGGAAGCGAGGCCACGTTGGAGCAGACCACAGGCGACTTCCAATACATTGCCTCCAGTACAGGGAGGCCAAAGCCCTCATAGATAGAGGGAAAGACAAACACCTTCGCATTGGCGTACAGGGTGTTCTTCTCCGCCTGGGGCAGATAGCCTGTCAGAAGTACCGCGTCCCGATGCTCCAGCTTGGACAGCGTCTCATAAAAATCCTCATTGTTCCATCCGTTCCCGCCGCAGAGCACCAGCTGGCATTCCGGCCCGCCATTCTGCCTTAACCTGTCAAACGCCCGCAGAAGGCGTGTGAGGTTTTTGCGCGGCTCGATGGAGCCCACGCACAGCAGGTAGGGCTGCCGGACGCCCAACCTTGCGAACAGTTCCTCCCGGTCGCAGAGCGCTCCGCTGATTGCTGCCGCCGGATAGACGACCTCCACAGATTCCTCCGGGACGCCGCACAGCTCCACGATCTCCCTTTTGGAAAACTCTGAAGACGTCAGAACCATTGAGCTGCGCTGGATGCTGCGATCCAGCCCCTTTCGAAGCCGCGTGATATTTTTCCTGGCCATCGTCTCGGGATAGCGGATGTATGTCATGTCGTGGATGGTGGTAATCACCTTGCCCCTGATCCGCGGCGGCACAATATAATTGAAAAAATGGGTAACATCTGTTTCCCCGAAGAAAGCTCCGTAGTCCACAGGCAGCCAGTCCCAAATCCGCCGATAGATTCCATAGGGAAAGAGATGATTCTCCACAAGGTCAAAATGCAGATCTCTCTTCAGTGTCGAATGGTCGTGCCGACCCCTGAAGTTGAACATATTCCCCTGAAAAGTTAAGCCATGACCAGGGCGAAGACAGCGGGCCAATTCCAGAGTGTAGAGCCCAATCCCTGTCATATTCCCATAGCACGGCTGAAGCTCCAGGGAAACTCGCATTGCTGTCACTCTCCTATCCTACCGAATCATTTTTTCAAGCCATCTGTCCAGCTCCTCCGCAGACTGTCCCCAAGAGAATCGCCTTCTGTTTTCATACCCGTGCGCAACAAGCCGTCGGCTCAACTCCAGGTCGCTAAGGATGCGCTCCATTCCCTGGGCGATATCCTCTACATTATACGGATCCACCAGCAGGGCCCCTTTACCCGCCGTTCCAGGAAGGGCACTGACGCCGCTGGTCAGAACCGGGACGCCGCAGGCCTGTGCCTCCAGAACCGGCACCCCGAAACCCTCATACAGTGTCGGGAATGCGAAAAGCGCCGCGCCACTGTAAAGCGCAGGCATATCCCCGTCCGGCACGAAGCCGATAAATCTCACGTCGTCCCGGTGTTTGACGTCCTTCAGCACCGTCTCCCGGTTGAACTTCCAACCTTGCTCCCCGGCAATTATCAGCCGGTGTGGCAGGTCCGTCCGCTCTTTCAGTAGATCGAAGGCCCTTATCATCCTGGCCAGGTTCTTCCGCGGGTTGTTGTTTCCCACGAACAGCACATACCACCCCGGAAGGCCGTATCTTTCCCGCACCGCTTCCAGCGCCGCAGAATCGGTGACCTTCACCATTTGCTCCGAGCAGGCGCACGGTATGACGTATATCATCTCCGGCGGAATGCCCAGGATGTCTGTCATTTCCCGCTTTGTGAACTCGGAGATGGTAATAAAAAACTGGGCCCGACGGCGGATATATCTATATTGTAGCCGCCACAGTAGCACCCTGGATTGTTGGTACACCTCAGGCATCCGGTATACCGCAAGGTCTGTCACCAGCGGCACCAGCTTGCAGCTTTTAGGCAAGAAGAAGGGGGTCTTGGAGTCGGTCGTGAGAAGCACCGCAGCTCGGCAATATTCACGGCCCATCCGGAAACTCTGGAAAAAGATGCGCCGCAGGCCTTGCCCGTGCTCCAAGGGGATGCGGATGAGTTCGGTGGTATTCCCCTCCGGAAATTCAGGCGCGTCATTTGACAGGATCACTTGGCATTGCCGATTAGTCCGCTGGGCGTATCTCCCGAAAAGTTCCCGGATCATCACGCCGATGCCGGAGCTGTTTTGTTTAAAAGGCAGGGCATTGATGACGATTTTCATCTAGGCTTCTCCTGTTCTGGCAGCCGCGCGTTTCCCAGCCACCCTAGTTCCGCAATGGCAGCCCGCAGTGTTCACGCGGGGATTGTCCAGGTGGTCTTCGCTGAAAGAATGCCGCAGAGCTAAAAATCATGCCACAAGCAACGCTACTTAGATGATCCAAAGGGATAACCATGTTGATATATTTCCAGTTGGCTCCGCACATGGGCCAGCGGTGTAGTCTCCGCAGCCATCCGGGCGCATGGATCCTTCTCCTATTGACCATCACAAAAGCAGACCCCTTGTCTCCCTTGCCGTAGGCCATTTGGATAGGTCGTGTGTAATAGGTCCAGATCGACAGGCTTTGAGTCCAAAAATAATAAGGTTCTGCTCTTTAGTTAATGCGCACCAGTTTTTGCTTAAACTGTGATTTTTCAAGGGGATATCCCCTTGAGGGGCTGCTACGCAGCCCCTCATTTCGTTTCGCACCCACCCTGACGCTTGCGGCACATTCCGGTGGCCACCGAGGCAGACTTCAACGACCACGCATAAGGATCTGATACACCCTGGAATGACGGACTGCAGCGCATAAAAACCGTGCTGCGGAACACAATAAAAATAAGCCCCATCTTTTCGTCAAATTGGCTCTTTTATTTTCATCAAACCAGACTCACAGACACATATACGTAACTGATATTTTATTCCAAAAGAGTCTGAAATGCAAGAGAATTTTGAGAAAGCCGTGGGAGACTGTCGAATCTGTAGTCTTTGGCTGGCAGGAACGGCATTTTATTTGCTATTATCATGAGTTTTGTGCCGTCAATATCTGGTCTGCGGGATTGACAGCACACATTCTGAAAAATATAGGAGGTCAATACTTGTGTCGATCAGAGGCGAAAATATCTATAAACGAAAGGACGGACGCTGGGAGGCCCGGTATATCAAGGGCTATGAGCTGTCCGGCAAGATCCGCTATGGTTCCTGCTACGGGAGGACCTACAAGGAGGCAAAGGAAAAGGTGGGACGGGTCAAGGCGGCGCTTCTTGAGGGCAGGAACCCGCCGCCGAGAGCAGACCGCCACCGCTTCCTCTACTACTGCGATCAGTGGCTGGCATCAAGGAAAGGTCAGGTGAAAGAATCCTCGTACTCCCGCTACGAAACGACATTGGAGAAACACATTAAGCCGCGGTTGGGTGGCTGCCTTCCGCTTTCTCTGAACACCCAGCTGGTGGATGCCTTCTGCCAGACCCTGCTGGGCGAGGAGCGGCTCTCCCCGCAGACGGTCAGGGGCATTTTGGTGATCCTCAAAGCCATACTTCACTACACCGCGAAGCAGTTCCCGGCCGGTTTCCCAAGCATTGAGGTCCGCTATCCCAAGGAATCAAAAAAGGAGATGCGTGTGCTGACGCCGGAGGAACAGAGACTTTTCATGGCATACCTGCAGGAGGATATGGATGAGTGTAAATTCGGTATCCTGCTGGCGATGCTGACTGGTCTGCGAATCGGGGAACTGTGCGCGCTGCACTGGAAGGACATCTCCATCCAGAACCGGACGCTCCGTGTGACCGCCACCATGCAGCGCCTTCCCAACAGCGAGGGTCTTCAGGGCGGCCGGACGAGGATCTGCGTTGACAGCCCCAAAAGTGATACCTCCGCACGGACTATCCCGCTGTCGGAAAGCGCTGTGCAGCTCTGCCGCAGGGCTGGTGTGCGTCCCCCGGCAGCCTATGTGCTGACCGGGGACGGGAGCTGGATGGAACCCCGGGCACTCCAGTACCGCATGAAGAAGTTTGCCGGAGAGTGCGGACTGAATGGGGTGCATTTCCATACGCTGCGCCATACTTTCGCCACGCGGTGCGTGGAAGCAGGCTTTGAACTGAAAAGCCTGAGCGAGATCCTGGGGCACTCCAGCGTGTCCTTCACTATGGACCGCTATGTCCACTCCTCTATGGAACTCAAGCGGGTCAACATGGATAAGCTTGCATCGGTAGGTCTGTAAGCCGTCATTTTTTCTGGTCAAATCCAGCTCAATCCCTTGCACTGCAAGGGATTTTCTTTGAAGAGCCAATTTTGCGAAAAAACAAGCTGCCGTGAAGCGGTCAGCTGGTTAGGGAAATTGCGGGGAAGCGCTGTGCTTCCCCGCAATTTTTACTGCTTCTGTTCCTCTCCGGCCTGGTCAAGGGTGACCTTCTGGTAGTTCTTAATGATTTGGTTCAGCAGCCCCACGATACGGGTCTCCTCCTGGGAGACAAAAGCGAACGCGATCATAACACCCATAGAGGCCAGCGTCTGCACGAAGACCGACGTGATATAGAGCTGGAGAATGGCGTCCGGAATATCCGCCGGAATCAGCGTAACGGCGTCGATCAGGATGAACAGGACAAGGAAGATGTACTCAAGCATCAGCAGAGCGGAGAACAGGATGGCGAACCGCTTGCGCAGGGCTACCTTGTCCCGCTGCTGTTCCGCCAGATGCGCCTGGGACGCGGCGATGACCTGGGCGGCGATCATGTTGTAGCTCCGGTCGGACTCAAATTCCGTCTGGACGCGGTTATGGACATGGGGCCTGCCCGGCTCGTCCTCCGGAGGACAGCCGGAGTCCGCCGCCGCCGCGGCGGGTCCGGATACCGGCTCATCCGCCGGAGGGGAAACGGCCGCGGAAGCCTCGGGGGCGGGAGACGGTGCTCCCGCCGCGGGCTTTTCCGCTGTTTTTATTTCTTCCGTCATTCCTTCACCCCCTATTATCGGATCAGCATGGCGAAGTTGGCGGCCTGGACGGTCTCCTCCTCGCCGGCGTAGTAGTTGATGCCTACGGCGAAGTCACCGCCGCCGCCCAGGGTCTGAAGGCCCCGGATGAGGACATACTCACAGTCAATGGAATCATGCTCCGGGGACGGCCTGTAGTGGATGAACCGGCCGAACTTGGTGCGGAAGAACACCTCGGCGTGGCCCACCCCGGCCACCAGGCCGATGGGCCCTTTCGCCCCCAGGAAGTCTTTCTCGATCCGGACGCGGATCTGGTCGGCGTCCTCTTTGGTCGTAAAGTCCATCGGGGTGTAGACCGCGCCCTTTTTGCCCAATTCAAAGGTCTGGGCCAGGTATCTGTGGATCTGCATGGCGTCGGGCGCCGTCCGGTTCAGGTTCCCATGGAGCCTGTTCCACAGATCCTCCACGCTGCTGTCCGTGGCGGACAGGTAGCCCAGGTTGGCCAGGATGGTGTGGATGGAGCAGGGGAAGCAGGACTGCTGGTACTTCATCAGCTTATAATAGAAGTAGTGGTCGAAGCGGAACCAGCCTCCATCGCCGCCGCTGTTGGCCCCGGAGGGCGGCCCTCCGGCGCCCACTATGGGCCGGGACACGGGCACATCCACATCCGCGGGTACCCGGGGCAGCGGGGGCAGCTCCTGTTTCGGAGCGCTGTCCGCCGGGGGCGGAGTCGGAGCCCCGGACCCGTGGTCCGGCGGCGGGGTCTGAGACGCCGGGGTGTTCTCCGCGGGCGGCGGAGTCTGGGGAGCGCCCGCGCTGCTGACCGGCTTTTTCTGCTGCTGTGCGGCCCGCACGCGCTCAATCTTCCGCCGCAGGGAGGCCAGCGAGGCGTCCGGCCCCGCGCCCCGCACAGCGCCTGCGTCCTGGGAGGGCAGCGGCTTCAGAATGTCGTCAAAGGTGATCATATCGTCCAAATTGACCTTGATATCAAAGGGCGGCAGCCCGTGTCCCTGAGCAAAGTCGTCTACCTCTTTCCGCACTGTGGCCTCCTCGGGCCCGCCCGGCATAAAGGAGTTGGCGCCCATGGCCGGATCGCCCGCGGCAGCACCCAGGAGAGGAAGCGTCCTGGGATTGGCCTCATAGTCCTGGGACGGAGTTTGGGGCAGCTGGCTTATGTCGTCAAAGCCCGGACCGAAGGAGTTGAGATCCTCACCGGCATCCCCCGGCTTGATCTCGTAGTAGGGGCCCAGTGTCCAGCCGTAGATGGATACGGTCCGCTCTCCCACCGGAGCCAGGACCTTGTCCAGCACCACCCACCACGGGTCCCAGGCCAGGCCGGTCTCGTCCAGCACCCGGACATGGATATTCCGGGCGTTGGCCGGCAGCGGGATCTCTGTCCGGAAAAGCACGCCCCGCCAGACCCCGCTTCCTGCCCAGTGCTTCTTCGTGACGACGGTGTTCCCGGCGGAATCGAAGGTGACCTCCTCCCAGTCCACATAGAATATAGCCACATAGGCCCCGCCATGGTAGAGCTTGAGAACGCCGGAGGTGAACACCTGGGAGTCGGTGGTGATGTACTCGGTGTTGCCCTGGATGTGGGCGATGGCGTTGTCCTTCAGGAAAGCGGTGGTGTAGACCAGGGGCAGGGCGGGGTTGTCCCCCCTCAGATCCAGGTTGCTCTGGATCAGCTGGTTGACCTGCTCCATAATGTTGTCCTCGCTGAGATTGCCGTTGATGACCGCCGGCTTGCCGCCTATGGTGATAACGGTGCAGTTGATCTGCTTGTTCAGCTTTTTGGACTGGACATCGTCGCTGGTCTCCACAGTGCCGTTTTTGAACTGCAGGGTGGCGTCCAGGTGCCCCTTCAGTTCGGTGGAGCTCATTTCGGAGCGCAGGAGCACATAGACCTCCCGGCCGTACTGGACATTCTGGACATAAACGGGGGGCGTCTTCGCGCTGATCTTGCCGGACAGGTCCTTCCAGGAGACACTCTCGGCGAAGATATCCGCCGGGTGCTGGGGCAGCTCCGCCGACACGGTGTAGAAGATCTGGCGGAACATCACCAGATAGGCCGAGGTCTCCTGCTTCATGATGGCGTCGAAGTTGATGCCCAGCTTGCCCTTCAGATAGGCCACATCCACACCGAAATGCAGGGCCATCTCGCTCTCGCTGTAGAGGATATTCTTTTTGAACTCGGTGTTTGCGGCGATGGTGTACCGCGGGGACTTGGCGGTCAGCCAGTGGTCGATCAGCTTGTTGATCCCTCCGCTGACGCCGGCGAAGTCATTGCTCTCCGGGATGACGCTGTTATCCTCTGTGGTCAGGCCGGGCAGGTCGATGGTCAGCCTGCAGGGTGCCATGGGGACCACCAGGGGATCCGGGATGCCCTCCACCAGTTTCTGGTTGGCCAGCAGCAGAGCGCCGGGATAGGTGATGTTCCGCCGGGCGTTGGGCACCGCGATATCAAAGGAGCCGCTGACGGTGTGCTTGGTTTTCGTGACGACGACAAATTTCTGCGGGGTCAGCTCCCCGGTGCGGGGAATGAAGCTGGAAATGCTCTCGCCGGGGAACGCGAGGACCTCCTCCGGCCTATAGTCCAGGGCGCCGATCCTCCGGTTGATCTCCTGGGCGTTGGGCCCGCTGTTGATGGTTGCCATATTCTTTCCTCCTGATTCAGATTTGGCCTCAGAAGCGGTGGGATCCGCTCATTGCACCCGTCTCCACTTTTCTTCGCCACCGCGGATGATATACCGGTGGCCGTTGCTGGCCTCCAGGATATCGCCATAGGCCCAATACCCCGGGAAGACATCCGGATAGGTCTTCAGGCGGTCGAGATTCTTGCTGATATAGCTCATATCCGCTGTCCGGCCCAGCACATGGTTGACGATGGCCACGGCCTGGCCCCGCGTCAGCGGGTCGTCCGGTCCGAATCTGCCGTCGCCGTAGCCCACGACCCAGCCGTAGCGGACCGCGCCCGCGATGTACGGGTATGCCCAGTGTGTCTCTGGGACATCTGTAAAGTCACATGCCCCCGTCTCTCCCTTTGAAAAGAGCATCGCCATCGTCACAATCTGCGCCCGGGTCAGCGGATCGTCCGGGCCAAACTTCCCGTTGCCGTAGCCTGCGATCACCCCCGCCGCAGAGAGCGTCCTGACTGCATCGGCATACCAGTTGTCCGCATCCACATCATCAAACTCCACTCCGCCCGGCACATTCTTTTCCAGGAGGAGGTTGTAGAACATCTGGGCCGCCTGGGCCCGTGTCATGATATCCGCCGGCCCGAACCTGCCGTCGGGGTATCCCACAAGGTAGGCATAATGGCCCTTGGCATTCAGCCACTGGTCCACTCCGGAATCAGACGGCGTGGGGGCGCGCCAGGTAACTGTGGTTTCGTTGGAAACGGACTCTTTCCCACCGGCGGACGCGCTTGCCGTGTTCCTCCATACGGTCGCCGCGGTGGCACTCGGCACGACCGCCTTGAAGCTGACCGACACGCTGCCGCCCACCGGGAGCGCACCCAGGTCCCAGGTGATCGTCCCGCCGCTTTCGCTGCCGCCGGGGAACGAGCCCTCTTTCAAGAGCAGCCCATCGGGGACGCGGTCTGTAAGCGTAACGCTGTCCGCCGCCGCGTCGCCGGTGTTGGTGACCACGATCGTGTAGGTAAGTTCTTCTCCGGTCCCCGCGGAGATGTCCCGCGTCCCGTTTACCGTTTTGACCAGTGAAAGATTAGGGGCGCCCCTGAAATTCTGAAACGCCAGATCGTCCTTTTTGTTGCTGATTTCCCCCTCCAGAGAGCCGTGGGTAAGCGTCATGACATAGCCGTCGCTGTCCAGCTCCTTCACGCTGTACCTGGTGTCTTTTTCCAAGTCATAAACCAGGACGCTCTGCCCGTCGTGCAGATAGAGTGTGATGGTTCCGGTTTTGGAATCACCGGACATGTCGATCACAGCAATGGTATGGACGGACACATCGTCCCCAATCTCATAGACATAGGAGTACGATTCTTTGAGAGTCTCCTTCTCCGGCGCCGTCAGGCTGACTTGGAAGGCGAAAGCCTTCGTCTTATCTCCGCCGCTGCCTGTGACAGTCTTGGAGATCCGGAGCCAGTACGGATGCAGCGTAACGCTGACCTCATTGGATCTCACCTCCTCAGAGCCCCCGTAGGAAACGGTGGAATAATCCTTGAACAGGGCCTCCTCGTCTGTAACGGGCAGCGTACCCTTGAACTTGAGGTCCGTGACCGACGCCTCTTCCAGTCCATTGAGCTCCCATGTGATCGTCTGGCTGTCCGGGTCCCATCTGCCTCCGTCTTCCATTAAGGGGTCTACCGCGAAATCTTTCAGAACGAGCCCTGTCACCTGGAGATGATCGGTCACGGTCACGGGGCCGACGACCGCTTCAGGCGCGGTGTTGCTGACCCGGATGATGTAGGACACTTCATCGCCGCCCGCGGCCTCCACGCCGGTCATGGACGGCGCGCAGTTCATGTGCTGGACGTATTTCTGTACGACAACGCCGGTGCCGGTGTTCTCGAACGTGACCGTGAGTACAGAGGCCGCAGTCACATCCCCGCTCCAAGCCGGAACGCCGCCAGCCTGAGCGCTGCCGCCGGTACACTGGACCTCGCAGCGATAGGCATTTACCCGCCCTTCTGTCACAGCGCATTTTGTGCCGTGGGGCAGGTCAAATGTGATCGACTGCCCCTGGCTGAGGGTGAATTCAGCAATATATACGCCGTCGTCGCCACGGGTGAGTGCGAGCCGCCCCTCCTCCTTGCCGCCGCTGCTGTTGCCGAGGGTGTAGGAGACAGTGTACGGTCCTGCGCCCGTTCCGAAAAAGTCCGCCTCATTGCCTGGGGTTTCCGGCTCATTCTCCGGCAGCTGGAACACAGCCTGGTATGTGAATGTGCGATCCAGCCCGCTGACCGTATTGGCCACCGTCAGACGGCCCAGATTGGAGCGCATCCACACGGCGACCTCACCGCCGTTGGGGACCTTTGCCCAGTAGAACTGATTTTCAAATCCAACGCTGCCGTTTCTCAACGGATCGTACCTGTACCACGGATACGCCTCTCGCAGGGCCTGCGCTGCGGCGGAGTCTGTATCGAAGGCGACCGACAGGCCGCTTCCGGCCTCCAGATTGAAATAGTTGGTACGCCTGACCAGGTAATACTGGTCCGCCTGATAGTTCAGACCTTCGCCTGCATTATCCCTGTCGGTGAACTTGGCCGCCGTGACACCGGCAACACCCGGATCCGCTCTCTCATGGGAAACGCCCGCTTCATCCGTGTAGTTAAATGTGACATAGTACCGATAATTTGCGGCGCCTGCCGACCACAGAGCGGTCAGATACAGGCTGTAGATTTGATCCTCGGCATTGACCGGGGCCGCGCATTGGGAAACATCGCTCAGTTCCAGCGCGTCGTTCGGGGCATAAATGGGGCAGCCAATGGGGAGCGTGTCCTGGGTTGACGGGAGGTATTTCCCGTCGTCCGGATCATAGGGATCGCCGTCATTCCACTGATAGGGGCGGCCGTTTTTGTCCGTTAGCACCCAGCCGGCAAACTCCGCCTCGCTGGTGCCGTTGGCGATGTCGCTGTTGACCGGCGCGTCCCCATAGATGACCACGGTGCCGCTGGACCGGACGCCGTGGGCCAGCGTATAGTAGTTGCCCAGGTTCTGATCCTCGCTGGTCCCGGTATTGAAAACAGGCATACTGTCCGGATCCACATGGTCCACATTGGCGTCCTTGTTGATATCAGCCCTGATGCCATCCAGATAGACAACGGAGTATTTCTTTGGGATCGCCTTGATACGCAGCGAATAGATCCTGCTTCCGGAGCCGTTCATATACGACGATGCGTTCAATGCCACATAATAATATTGGTTTGCGTCAGGATTGCTGATGCTGCCCACCGTAGACGGATAATTGTTGCCGTTAATGGTCGCGGTGACGGCCCCCTTGGGGGTGTCGTTGGGCCACCCGTACCCCTCCTCCAATTTGAATCTGAGGTTGGCATGGTGATCCGGATCCACGGTGCCCTGGCTTAGGTTGAACTCACTCATACTTTTGGGGACCGACTGGAGCAGCGGCTTCCATCCATTGTTCCAGTATTCCGCCGTTACGCCGGTAAGCTCCTCCGGGATGACCTCACGGCTGTCTCCGCTCGTCAGATTGCCACCGGTTATGACGATATCCCGGTTTACATTCTCAAGCCGCAGGATATATTTTCGAGTGTTGCCATTGGGGAGATAGACGAGCGTTACTTTCAGATCGGACGGCAGAATGGTTTCCACCTGTTGAGATGTTTTCATGGGAATTTTCAGGCTTACGCCGTTGACAGCTAGGGAGTCCAGGATCCAACCGCGTGGATTGTTCGCCGTTGTCGTGGTAAACACCCACTGGTAGTTGAAGCTGCCGTTTTCCCCGATCCAGCCGCCTGTAACCTCGGCTCCGGGCTCGTTTTCAGTAAGCGCGTTTCGCTTCAGTGATACCCGCTCTTTTTCCACGAAATTGGGTTTAATGCGGTCCCCGCCCGAGGTCACATAATAGGACTCCAGCCAGAATGTGGGGTCGAAGTCGATCTCTGATTTCCTTTCCATCGTCACTTTGACCGTCTGATCGGCTGTTGCTTCATCCGCGGGACGATACGTGCCGGTAAGGGAATAGTAACCCGGTGAGTCTGACGCGCTGGTGTCGATCTCGGCGCCGCTTCTCCGATTACCGTCCCACTGCGTCTGATATGTTACCTCAGCGCCTAATTTGTGGTTTCCGTATGCCGTCCCGCCCTCCGAATCAACAGGATAGACCTTCTTTTCAACGTCTTTTCCATCCGTAACGCTTACATCTGCCGTATAGCCGGCGGGAATGGTCACACTGAATGAGTAATTATGATCCGTGGTAGTCAGCGGGCGCCGGCGGCCGAAAATCGCTTCAAGGCCAAAGGTCTCATCCGTTTCCGTCTGCTCCTTCCCATCGACATATACCTCATACGTGATATTGTATTCGATCGGGACATAGCGCACCTCTATAGGGTGGTCGCCCGCTCCATAGCTGTCGGACAGCACGATCTGGCTCATCTGCCCGGCGGTTCTCAGGGCGGAGAAATAGATATAGGTTTTCTCTCTGACCGCCACAGTGCCCAGACGTCTGATGATGGTGTCCTTAATACGAACCGTGCTGAGCCGATACCCCTCGATCTGCGGGTAACCGCTCGCCTCCACGCCGCTGCCCGACGTCGGAGGGCCGCCCCAGCGGTCGGTCTTCACTTGGATGTGGAGATCATTTGGCCCCGGCAGACTATTGTTATCATCTTTCAAATCTTCAAATGTATCGTATTGCCCTTTCTGGAGCGTCTCATTGGCCGTCCAGACAGTGAACTGGAAGTTTTTTGGATCCACTGGGTCGCTGGAGAAGCTCATAGGCATGATCCCGTACTCCCCGTCTATGGACGGACCTTCCATCCCGCTGTCCGAAGCGGCGTCCCCGCCGTCCATTTCCCGGAGGAACGCGAGCATCGCTTCTTCGGAGTCAAAACTCCCCAGCGCAACGCCTTGCTCGATCAGGTCACGCAGATCATCTTCGCTGAGGACGCCTTCCTCTGAGTCCTCAGTTTCGGATTCTTCGCTCCAGTCCGTATTCCCAGTCCCCCCGCTGGTCTCCGCTGCCAGGGCTGCCGGTCCGACGCAGGATACGGCCAGACTGGCGCAGAGGGCCAGGGCCGCCGCTTTGCGCAAAGTGTCCCCCAATGCGTATTTTCCCGTTCTCATTGAAAGCTCCTCCTCGTTTGTGGTTTGAGACCACAGCCACTGCCTATCCGGGAGGTATGTATCCTCGCTCCGCCGGCCGGCGGATCCGGACAGAACGCAAAAGATGCCCCATCACCGGCAGCCATACCGATGTGGGGGGAAGATCGTCAGGCGGCTCCGCCGAAAAAAAGTCCCCGCTATGGGGGACTTGGGGGACGTCAGGCTGCAATGATAGAAGGCTGTCCAGATCTTGCCTTGAACAGCCTTGCTTCGTTGCGCCCAAAATCGCAAATTATGCGTAAAAAAACAGAAAATACGGCAAGGCCACTGTTGCAAACGGGCACGAAATATGATAGTATGTATCATAAGATCACGCCTTGGCCTTGCCCTTTGCCTGCGATCCCGGGCTTTTATTCACATCTTTTGCGTTCTGTCTATTCCTAACTGACCAGGCCCAGATTGTCCATCTGCCGCGCGTGTTCTACCCCTGTGGAGACGAGGTAGATCCGGGTAGTTTCCACGCAGGAGTGCCCCAGGATATCCGCCAGTTTCACGATATCCTTATAGGTTCTGTAGTGGGTCGTGGCGAACAAGTGCCGCAGGTTATGGGGAAACACCTTGGACGGCTCTACGCCGGCCGCGCCGCAGAGCCGCTTCATCTCCGCCCAGATTTGGCGGCGGGACAGCCCTTTTCCGCTTCTGGTGAGGAACACCTCGCCGGAGGCGATTTTATTCTTCCGGATATATTTCTCCAGCTTCCGGCACAGCTTACCGGGAAGGATAACGGTCCGCACCTTTCCCTTGAGGGAGATCTCTGCCCGGCCCAGCGCGACGGCCTCCACCGTGATATACCTGACTTCGGAAACACGGAGCCCCATGGCGCAGATGGCCTCCATGACCAGGGCCAGCCGCTCGTTTCCGGATGCTTGGGCGGCTTCAACGAGGCACATATATTCCTCCTTGGAGAGGTCTCTGCCGGGGTCCCGGAACACTCTGCGCTGAAGCCGCAGGGACTTGACACGGCACTCATCCCAGCCCAAGAATTTGAGAAACGCGTTAACTGAGGCGAGCCTGGCGTTCACAGTAGCGGGCTTATATTCGTCAGACCGCAGGAGAGCGTCTTTCCAGGCTACCACCGTGGCCTTGGTCACGGGCCTCCCCTTCAGCCACACGACAAATTCCTTGGCATAGCGCTCATACTTTTTGATTGTGTTTTGCTCACGCTCTTCTTTACGCAGGTATTGGATAAAAGCTGGGATCATGTCCAGAGTGATGCTGTGGGGCGCGTTCTTTTCTTTTGGCATAATAAAATCCTCCTGTCGTTGAAGTGATTCTATTTTACCAATTTGCAGAGAATCTATCACGGGGGTACCATGCGGAATACTCTTTTGCGCAGCTAAACGGCAGCAGTTTCGGTGTCCTTTACCCTGGGTGAAATTACGTCAGGGATTATCCTAATGGACAGAATTTCCAGAAAGCAAAAAATATGCCCATCTCCAACACTGCCGATGCGTTCGGCTGCTGTAGATGGGCGTTTCATTTTGAGAATGGTTGTCCCCGATATTGACATCCGGCAAAAAAAGTATTCCATCTCACAGGCAGACATGATATACTGGTATGGAGAGAAAATAATGCAT
>CANQBX010000052.1 GCA_947589095.1 uncultured Lachnospiraceae bacterium | reverse complement strand
GGATTTATGCCATTTTTATCGGTTAAAGTATTGATTTTTCAATGTGCATCACACCAAATGGTGTGGGAAGTTTGAGTTAGAAAATTATCGGATGCGGAGGCATGGTTTGATAGACAGAGAGACTCCAATCATTCAGGTGAGGAACCTGTATAAGATATACCGGGTCGGCGAAACCAGGGTCCACGCCCTGGACGGCGTGGACTTCACCGTATATAAGGGGGAATTCTGCGCCATTGTAGGTCCCTCCGGCTCCGGCAAATCCACGCTTCTGAATATGCTGGCCGGTCTTGAGAAGCCTACCAGGGGCCAGATCGTGATCGATCAGATCCATATTGAGAATATGACGGAGAATCAGCTGGTGGAGTTCCGCCGCAAAAGGGTCGGATTCATTTTTCAGTCCTATAATCTTCTTCAGACGTTAAACGCGGTGGAGAACGTGGCCCTGCCGCTTTCGTTCCGCGGCGTGCCGAAGAAGAAGCGGAACGAGATCGCGGTCAGATACCTGAAGCTGGTAGGCCTGGAGAAGCAGATGAAGCATATGGCCAACGCCATGTCCGGCGGTCAGCAGCAGCGTGTGGGCATTGCCAGGGCTCTGGCGGTGAATCCGAAGATCATTTTTGCGGACGAGCCTACCGGGAACCTGGATTCGAAGACCACCATGGAGATACTGAAGCTGATGCAGCAGGTCGTGAGGGAGCAGAACCAGACCCTAGTGATGGTCACGCACGATAATAACCTGGCGTCCTATGCGGACCGGCAGTTCCATATCGTGGACGGGAAGATCACGAGGATCGTGGAGCTGGAACAGACGGCTGCGGCGAAAGAGAACGGCGGAATATAGAAGTGGGAGGAATGATAAGAATGAAAACGGCGTGGAAGCGAACAGCTGTATTTGCAATGGCACTGATTTTACTGGGGACGGTTCCCATGACGGCAAGGGCCGACCTCTGGGATACGTCCAAGAACGATACCGTACTGCAGAATGCCGTATCCAGAGGAAAGATCGGCAGGAGCATGAACGTGACCGTCACGATCCGCAACCATGAGCCGGAAGGCGGGACAGCGTGGAACGACGTGTACGTCATGATCGAGAATACGGATTCCGGTTACGGTATTATGCCGAGTCCGGATAACGCCGACGGCTGGCAGGTCTATCCGTTCGAGAAGAGCACCGGCCATACCATCGCAGGCGGGATCGCGCCCGGACAAGAGAAGAGCGTGTCGATCCCGGCCAAGGTCCGCGCCGATCTGAAGGAAGGATACTATATGGTGGACGTCATCGTCTACAAAGACTGGAATTCCGCCGCGGGGTCAGGCTACGAGGTGGCAAGGGAGCCGGTGAATATCTATATTTCCGCTCCGACGGCGAATGATACAGAGGATACGGAGAACGCCGACAAGCAGATCGCCTTTTCTCTCGGCGAGGGCCAGTCTACCCCGTACGGCGTCTATCCGAATATACTGGATTTCAATATTAACATGCGCAATTCCGGCCTGTCCGACGCGCGGGACGTGACGGTGGAGATGCAGCTGAGCGCGAAAAGCGAGGAGTTTCCGTTTGATATCAACGACGGCAGCTATGACCGGTATTTTGAGACGGTGGCGGCCGGCGAGACGGTGCAGCTGCCGTATAGTATGGCCATACGTGAGGATACATACAGCGGGTTCTATGAGCTGAAATTCAAGATCCATTACCGGGAGTCCGCCACCGGAGATATGAAGGATCAGGATGAATCCTTCTGGGTGCGGATCAAGAATAAGGAGAAGGAGGATGAGCAGCAGTCAGGCGCCACCGGCGAGCACGCCTATTCAGTGGCCAGGATCGTGGTGGACAGCTTTGAGACGAAGCCGGAGAATATCATTTCCGGAGAGCCGTTCCAGCTGATCCTCAGAATGAAGAATGCGTCCACGAATATCGCGGCGTCCAACATCCTGCTGGATCTGGAGTCCGAGACGTCGTCGACAGCCGGAGGTGCGGTCTTTACGACGATGTCCGGATCCTCGTCCTATGTGATCAACAGCCTGGCTCCCAATGAGATGAACGAGCTGGTGATCGACATGCAGGCGACGGCGGGCATTGACCAGCGGACTTACGCGCTGAAGATCAAGGAGACCTATGACAGTCCGGAATATAAAAACGCTGCCGCGGAGATCAGCATTAACATTCCTGTCCGGCAGATCGCGCGCCTGAATACCGGCACAATCGAAGTGATGCCGCCCGACATTACTACCGGAGCGGAGAGCAATGTCATGTTCCCGATCAATAACACGGGCAAGGTGCTCCTTTACAATGTGACGGTGGCGTTCGAAGCGGATTCCATCGTACCGGTCGAGACCTACGTGGGCAATATCAAACCGGGCGAGACAGGCAACGTGGACGTGATGCTTACAGGCGCGGCGGCCACCACCGACGACGGCAAGGTAAAGATCATCATCACCTATGAGGATGAGAACGGCGAGGTACAGGAGCCGGTGGAGAAGGAACTGACGCTGATGGTCACCGAATTCGCAGAGGAAAGCTACGACGATGTGTTCGCCGGGCAGGATTTTGACGTGATGCCGGAGGAACCCTCCTTCGTTCAGAAGTATCTGAAGTATCTGATCGCCGCCGCGGTGATCGTGGCTGCCGTCATCGGAGCGACAGTGGTCATTGCGGGCAGGAAGCGGAAGGCGAAGAAGGAGCTGGAAGAGTTAGAGGGATCGGACAATGAGATTTCTTGACCTGCTCGGTATGAGCGTAAGCAATCTGAAGCGCAGGAAGATGCGGACATTCCTGACGGTGCTGGGCGTCATCATCGGAACGGCCTCGGTGGTCATCATGGTATCCCTGGGGATAGGGCTTAACGACCTGATGATGGAGCAGTATTCCTCCTACGGGGATATGACGATGATCACGGTCTATACGAACGGTTATTATGGAAGCGGGCAGGATGTGGACGAGAGCAAGTTCCTGACGGACGACACGATCAAACAGATCGCCGCCATGGATCATGTGACCAGTGTTTCGCCGATGCTGCAGGCTGACGTGGTCATGAAGCAGGGAGCGTATTACTGCAGCTCGAGCATTACCGGCGTGTCTAGGGAGTATCTGGAGAAGATTCCCTTGGGACAGGGGGAGGTTGCGGCGGCGGATGACGACGAACTCAAATTCTATTACGGCAATAAGGTGATCATGTGGTTCAGCAATGAGAAGACCGGCGCCGGTTACTATGATAATGAAGAACTGCCGCCGGTGGACTTCATGGGCAAGCCTATGTTCGTCATCTTCGATACGGATGCCTACTGGCAGACCCGGTGGAATAACGAGGATACGTCGGTTAAGCCGCCGAAGAAATACATGATCAAGACCGGTGGAATGGTTGAAGGTGAGTTTACCGATTACAACAACTATTCCTATGAAATTTACTGCGACGTTGAACTTCTCAAGCAGCAGCTGAGGATGATCTTCAAGAAGAAGCCGATCCCCAGGCAGCCTACCAACAGCAAAGGAAAGCCGTATTCCTATTTTGTCTATGACCAGATCATGGTTTTCGTGGATGATATGGAGAATGTCACCACGGTGCAGCAGCAGCTTTCCGATATGGGTTATCAGGCCAACAGCCAGATGCAGTGGATCGAGCAGGCCCAAAAGACCTACGGCATGGTGCAGCTGGTCCTTGGTGGTATCGGCGCGGTCAGCCTGTTCGTGGCCGCCATCGGCATCGCCAATACGATGATGATGTCCATCTATGAGCGGACCAAGGAGATCGGCGTGATCAAGGTGCTGGGCTGCGATATGCGCAACATCCGCAATATGTTCCTCATGGAGTCGGGCTTCATCGGCTTTATGGGCGGCGTCGTGGGCCTGATTATCAGCTATGGCGTGGGATACGCGATGAACCATTTCCTGTCCCTGGGGCAGATGATGATGGGCGTGGCGGGGGATATCTCCCGGATTCCGCTGTGGCTGGCCGGCGGAGCCATCGTGTTCGCGATCCTTGTAGGCATGCTGGCCGGCTTCTTCCCATCGCTGCGGGCCATGCATCTGAGCCCGCTGGCCGCGATCCGCAACGAGTAGACCGGAGCCCGCCGGCTGCGATCCGAGGCAGGCAGAGCGGAGCCTGCCGGCTGCGATCCGGGGCGGGCAGACCGGAGTCCGCCGGCTGCGATCCGGGGCGAGTTAGCAGAAAGAGAAAAAAGTACTTGAAATGCGGCCGCATTTCCGATATGATAGAGGCAGAGCGTGCGACTGGCGGAGTCAGTGGGTAACCACGGGGGAGCACGCATTGATAAAAGCCGACCGCCTGGGCATTATAATTGTGATGCCCGGGCGGCCGCTTTTTTACGGCGGCGCACCGAATCCGGCCGGGAACGGCGCAGGGCGGGGGTCAGGGGCATCGCGCAGATTTCAGTCAACACACAGGATTCACAACAGCAGAAGGAGGACAACGCTATGCAGAAACTGGATTTGGCAAAGGAACTCAGGGAAAACGCGTATCCGGGACGGGGAATCGTCATCGGGAAATCGGCGGACGGCACCAGGGCGGTCGCTGCCTATTTCATCATGGGACGCAGTGAGAACAGCCGCAACCGCGTGTTCGTGGAGGACGGCGAAGGGATCCGCACCCAGGCCTACGACCCGGCGAAGCTTAAGGATCCCAGCCTGATCATCTACGCTCCGGTGCGGGTGCTGGGCAACAAGATGATTGTGACCAACGGGGATCAGACAGACACGATCTACGAGGGGATGGATAAGCAGCTGACCTTTGAGCAGTGTCTGCGAAGCCGCAAGTTCGAGCCGGACGGTCCCAACTACACGCCGCGGATCTCCGGGATCATGCATATCGAGGGCGGCGGATACAATTACGCGATGTCGATCCTCAAGAGCGCGGAGGGGAACCCGGACTCCTGCCGGAGGTATACGTTCGCGTACGAGAACCCGCTCAGGGGAGAGGGACATTTTATCCATACTTATATGCATGACGGGGAGCCGCTGCCCAGCTTTGAGGGGGAGCCGAAACGAGTCGGGATCGAAGGGGATATCGATGCGTTTACGCAGATGATCTGGACGAATCTGAATGAGGAGAATAAGGTGTCGCTGTTTGTGAGGTTTATTGATATTCAGACTGGAGGGTATGAGACCAGGATTGTGAATAAGAATTCGTGAAGGGCGCGCGGACAGTGTGTACGGGGGCTGCCGTATCGGCGGCGCTTGTCTGAGGCTGTAAGAAACAGGAATCGGTCGAAAGGAGAATGATAGTAATGAAGGAACTGGAATTGAAGTATGGATGCAATCCGAATCAGAAGCCGTCCCGGATATTCATGGAGAACGGGAAGGAACTGCCGATCACGGTGCTGTCGGGACGGCCGGGATATATCAATTTCCTGGACGCGTTTAACGGGTGGCAGCTGGTGAGAGAGCTTAAGAAGGCGACGGGACTTCCGGCTGCGACGTCGTTTAAGCATGTGTCGCCGGCGGGAGCGGCGGTAGGACTGCCGCTTGACGAGACGCTTAAGAAGATCTACTGGGTGGACGATATGGGCGATCTGTCGCCGCTGGCGTGCGCTTACGCACGGGCGCGGGGGGCGGACCGGATGTCGTCCTTCGGCGATTTCATTTCCCTGTCGGACGTATGCGACGCGGATACGGCGCGGATCATTAAGAGAGAGGTGTCGGACGGCGTGATCGCGCCGGGATACGAGCCGGAGGCGCTTGAGATACTGAAGAGCAAGAAGAACGGCAATTACTGCGTGATTCGGATCGATGAAAGCTATGTGCCGGATCCGGTTGAGAAAAAGCAGGTGTTCGGGATCACATTCGAACAGGGAAGAAATGAACTGAAGATCGACGACGCATTGATGTCCAACGTCGTGACGGCTAACAAGGAGATCCCGGAGGCGGCGAAGATGGATCTGGCGATCTCGCTGATCACGCTGAAATACACCCAGTCCAACTCCGTCTGCTATGTAAAGGGCGGGCAGGCTATCGGAATTGGCGCCGGACAGCAGTCCAGGGTTCATTGTACCAGACTGGCGGGGCAGAAGGCGGATAACTGGTTCCTCCGCCAGGCGCCGCAGGTGCTTTCCCTGCAGTTTGTGGACGGTATTAAGCGGGCGGACCGCGACAATGCCATCGACGTCTATATCGGCGAGGAGTACATGGACGTGCTGGCCGACGGCGCGTGGGAGAAGAGCTTCAAGGTGAAGCCTCCGGTATTTACACGCGAGGAGAAGCGGGCCTGGCTCGATACGATGACGGATGTGTCCCTGGGCAGCGACGCGTTCTTCCCCTTCGGCGATAACATCGAGCGGGCGAAGAAGAGCGGCGTGAAGTACATCGCCGAACCGGGCGGCTCCGTGAGGGACGACCAGGTGATCGCTACCTGCGATAAGTACGGCATGGCGATGGTGTTTACGGGGATCCGGCTGTTCCATCACTGATCTTTTGTCATGAATTGTTTGATAAGGGAGATCATCATGGATGGTCCGGATGGTCCGCAGGCGGAAGGGCGGATCCAGGCCGTGTGACCGGCTGTCCGGTCCGGACGCCGCGCCTGCAGGCCTGCTGAGAAGGAACGGAGACGTTGAATAAGGAAGGAGTACGGTATGGAATATACGATTAAAAATGAGAAGCTGCGAGTCACGGTCCGGACGCTGGGCGGCAGTCTGCGTTCGATCCAGGACCGGGAGGGAACCGAGTATCTGTGGCAGGGCGACGCCGCTTACTGGAAGGACCAGGCGCCGAACCTGTTTCCTTACATTGCCAGGATGACGGAGGGCAAATATACCCTGGACGGCCGGGAGTATCATATGGATATTCACGGCTTTGCGAAGGACAGTGAGCTTACGGCCGCGGAATGGGGAGAGTCCGGGCTCCTTTTGAGGCTCCGGGACAGCGGGGAGACCCTGGCGCAGTATCCGTATCATTTTACTTATGAAATCGAATACCGGCTGGAGGGAAGCGTCCTGACAGTCGTTTACCGTGTGGTGAACCGGGATGAGAGAACCATGTATTTCGGGATCGGAGGCCATCCAGGATTTAACGTGCCGCTGGAGGATGGACTGGCTTTTGAGGATTATGAGCTCTGGTTCGCGGGATGCGGAGGCGAATCGTCGGAGGGAGAGACGCGCCGTGTTCGATTCTCGCCGGCCTGTTTCGTGACCGGCATGGAGCCGTATGCGCTGGGAGAAGGCGGCGTGCTGCCGCTGCGTCATGATCTTTTTGACGACGACGCCATCGTTCTCACCGGCGTACCCGGACAGGTATATCTGGGGGCGAAGAACGGACATAAGGCAGTGCGCGTCACATATCCGCAGATGCGGTATCTGGGGGTCTGGCACAAGCCCCATTCGGACGCGCCCTATGTCTGCATTGAGCCGTGGTCGTCTCTTCCGTCGAGGGACGGCGTCGTGGAGGATCTGGCGTCCCAGCCGGGGCTCATTGCCCTGGAGGCCGGAAAGACATATGAGAACCGGTGGGAGATCGAGATGATCCATGAGCAGAAAGGGAGCGCGGCGGAAGCCTCTTTCGGAAAGGAATAGAGACATGAAGATGACGCTTGCGGGCATCCGTGATAAGGATGCCTGGGAGAGGGCGCAGGTAAAGCTGCCGGGCTTTGATATCGAAGCGATGCGGAGGGCGACGCGGGAAGCGCCGGTCTGGGTGCATTTCGGGGCCGGAAATATCTTCCGGGGTTTTATCGCCGTCCTGCAGCAGCGGCTTCTGCAGCAGGGGCTGGCCGAGAGCGGGATCGTTGCGGCGGAAACGTTCGATTATGATATCATCGACCGGATCTATGAACCGTATGATGATCTGACCATGGTGGTCAGCCTGCGTCCGGACGGTTCCATGGAGAAGGAGATCGCGGCCGGTATTGCGGAGGGCTTGAAGGCGGATACCGGGGATGTGGAATCATTCGGACGCCTGAGGCACATTTTCGCGCAGCCGTCTCTTCAGATGGTCAGTTTCACGATCACGGAGAAGGGGTATGCGCTGACGGATCTGAAAGGGGATTTCCTGCCGCTGGCGGTAAAAGATCTGGAAAACGGCCCCGGCGCGGCCGGCCACGCGATGAGCGTGGCGGCGGCTCTTCTGCTGGAGAGGTACCGTACCTGCCGCGCGCCGCTGGCGGTGGTCAGTATGGACAACTGCAGCCATAACGGAGAGAAGCTGCGCGCCGGTATTGTAACGGTGGCAAAGGAGTGGGAGAAGCGGGGGCATGTGACAGAGGATTTTGTGAAATGGCTGACGGATGAGAAGACCGTTTCCTTTCCCTGGACCATGATCGACAAGATCACGCCGCGGCCGGCGAAGGAAGTGGAGGAAGCGCTCGCGGCGGATGGGATCGAAGGGATGGCGCCCATCGTCACCGGGCGGAATACCTACATTGCGCCGTTCGTCAACGCGGAGGCGCCCCAGTATCTGGTGATAGAGGATCGCTTCCCCAACGGCCGGCCGGCCCTGGAACGGGCGGGCGTCTATATGACGGACCGTGAGACCGTGAACCGCACCGAGCGGATGAAGGTTACGACCTGCTTAAATCCGCTCCACACGGCGCTTGCCGTCTACGGATGCCTGCTGGGATATGACCGGATCTTTGCGGAGATGAAGGATCCGGATCTGAAGCGTCTGGTGGAGATCGTGGGATATGAGGAAGGAATGCCGGTTGTAACCCACCCTGGAATCATTGATCCTATGAGGTTTATTCATGAGGTTATCGACGAACGGCTGCCCAATCCGTTCATTCCCGATATGCCGCAGAGGATCGCTACGGATACGAGCCAGAAGATTCCGGTGCGCTTCGGCGAGACGATCAAGGCGTATCTGGCCGGCGGCTCCGCAGCCGGCGCGGCGCACGGCGGCGCGGAAGGCGGGGCCGGCGATGTGCGCAGTCTGACGGCGATCCCGCTGGTGATCGCCGGGTGGCTCAGGTACCTGCTGGCTGTGGACGATAACGGACAGCCGATGGAGCTGAGCAGCGATCCCATGCTCGGGAAGCTGCAGGGGCAGCTGGCCGGGATCACGTTCGGCGCGCCGGAAAGCGCGGAGGGAAAGCTGGAGCCGGTTCTTTCCAATCCGGTGCTGTTCGGGACGGATCTGGTGAAGGCGGGACTGTCTCCGAAGATCGAGACGATGTTTGAGGAGATGGCAGCCGGTCCGGGCGCGGTGCGCAGAACGCTGCACCGGTATGTTTCCGGGCGCATAGGAGCATCGCGTAGCGGGGGATCCGCAATCAATAGAGAGGAAATCAGGTGACAACATGCTGAAACTGGAGAACATATCATTTGAGGCCGACGGGAAGGAGATCCTGAAGAAGGTAAATCTTACGGTGGACGACCGCTTTGTGGCCATCACCGGTCCCAACGGGAGCGGCAAGTCTACGCTTCTTAAGATCATCATGGGGCTTCTTGCGCCTACGTCCGGCCGGATCTGGCTGGACGGCGAGGATATTACGGAGATGTCCGTGACGGACCGGGCCAACCGGGGGATCAGCTTTGCGTTCCAGCAGCCGGTGCGTTTTAAGGGGCTCCGCGTCCGGGATCTTCTGGAGCTGGCCGGCGGCAGGGACAAGAAGGGCGGCGAGCGGTTCGCCCACGCCTGCGAGGTATTAAGCGAGGTGGGCCTGTGCGCCAAGGATTACATTGACCGGGAACTGGACGACACCCTGTCGGGCGGGGAGATGAAGCGGATCGAGATCGCGATGGCGGCGGCCAGGGGAACGAAGATGACCCTTTTCGACGAGCCGGAGGCGGGGATCGATCTCTGGAGCTTCCAGAGTCTGATCGCGGTTTTTGAGAAGCTCTATCAGGAGACGTCCGGCACGATCATGATCATCAGTCATCAGGAGCGGATCCTGAATATTGCGGACAAGATCATTTATCTGAAGGACGGCGTGGTCCTGGAATACGACGAGGGCGCGCGGGTAATGGAGCATCTGGCTTCGGATATCCGTCCGGCGGCCTGTTCGGTCCTTCTGAATACACAGCCTGCGCCCTGCGCGGAAATGAGGTGAGAAGGATGGATGCGATCCAGAAGAATCTGCTGAAAGAGGTAGCCGCGCTGGACGCGCTGCCCGTGGGAGCGTATAATATCCGGAGCAACGGTCAGAGCGCGGCGAGGAATACGACTGCCTCCATCGACATTGTTACGAAGGAGGATAAGCAGGGCATCGATATCCTCGTGAAGCCCGGCACGAAGAACCAGAGCGTGCATATCCCCGTAATCATCAGCCAGAGCGGCTTAAAGGAGCTGGTCTACAACGACTTCTTTATCGGCGAGGACTGCGACGTGACGATCATCGCCGGCTGCGGTATCTCCAACTGCGGCGGGGAGGATTCCCGCCACGACGGCGTCCACAGCTTCCATGTGGGAAAGGGCAGCCGGGTGAAATACGTGGAGAAGCATTACGGCGAGGGAACCGGAAGAGGCAAGCGGCTGATGAATCCTACGACGGTGATCGAGCTGGCGGAGAATTCGACGATGGAGCTGGAGACCTCGCAGATCGGCGGGATCGACGACACGCTGCGCGTGACAAGCGCGAAGCTGGGTGCCGGCGCGGCCATTATCATTCACGACAAGATCCTGACGGAGGGCGGCCAGAAGGCGAAGGCGGAGCTTTCCGTGGAGATGAACGGGGATGGTTCCACCTGCGATATGATCAGCCGCGGTGTGGCGAAGGGCTCCAGCTTCCAGGAGGTCGTGATCCGGATCGACGGCAACGCGGCCTGCAATGGACACGCGGAGTGCGATTCCATTATCATGGATCAGGGCGTTATCGTGGCGACGCCGCAGCTGAAGGCGACGAATGTGGACGCGGCGCTGATCCACGAGGCGGCGATCGGCAAGATCGCGGGCGAGCAGCTGATGAAGCTGATGACCATGGGGCTTTCGGAGAAGGAAGCCGAGGAGATGATCATCCGCGGATTTTTGCAGTAGAAGACGGGCTTGAGAAAATAGTATAAGCCGCGCCGGAGGGTGTAAAAGCACTTGAAGAGCCCCCGAAGCATAAACTACATTAAGTTTTGCTTTCGGGTGGCTTTTTGTTTTGAAGACTTATAAGAAACCGTTGTCTGCCCGCGAGGAACGGGAGTGCTTAAAGCGCCTGGGGGAAGGCGACCTGGAGGCCAGGGATAAGCTGATAGAACATAATATGCGCCTGGTAGCCCATGTAGTGAAGAAATATCAGGGCTCTGGCTACGATACGGAGGATCTGCTGTCGGTGGGGACCATCGGACTGATCAAGGCCGTAGGCACCTTTAACGCCGACCGCGGCCGTCTGGCGACCTACGCCGCGCGCTGCGTGGAAAATGAGATCCTCATGCTTTTGAGGTCAAATAAAAAGTATTCCAGGGAGGTATCCCTCTATGATCCCATCGGCGTGGATAAGGACGGGGAGACGGTCAGTCTGGTGGATGTGATCGAGACGGACAGCCGGGATACGCTGGAGGACATGATACTGGAGCAGGATGTGAAGGAGCTCTACGAGGCGTACAGTCATTGCTTAAAGCCCGCGGAACAGAAGGTCCTGCGGCTCCGTTACGGGCTTTTCGGAGGAAGGGAGTATACCCAGAGGGAGATCGCGCAGCAGATGGGAATATCCAGATCCTATGTGAGCCGCATTGAAAAGAAGGCGATTGAAAAGATACGGGCCGAGTTTGAGAAGTGATGCTTGTAATTTCCGGTTCCTGTCGGTATAATAGGAGTGAAATGGTATTGATCTTACAGTATGACAGGAGGTAGGGATATGGCAATTCTTGTAACTGGCGGCGCCGGTTATATCGGCAGCCACACCTGCATTGAGCTTCTGAATGCGGGCTACGAGGTGGTGGTTTTAGACAATCTGTGCAATTCCTGCAGGGAGTCGCTTAAGAGGGTGGAAGAACTCACCGGGAAGAAGGTCATTTTCTACGAGGCGGATCTTTTGAACCAGGCGGCGGTGAAGAATGTCTTCGACAATGAAAGGATCGAGGCGGTGATCCATTTCGCGGGCCTCAAGGCAGTGGGGGAGTCCGTGTTCAAGCCGTTGGAGTATTATCATAACAATATCACCGGAACGCTGATCCTCTGCGACGAGATGAGAAAGCACGGCGTGAAGAGCATCGTATTCAGCTCATCCGCCACCGTATACGGCGATCCGGCTTTCGTGCCGATCACCGAGGAATGCCCGAAGGGCGTGATCACGAATCCCTACGGGCGTACGAAGGGGATGCTGGAGCAGATCCTGACGGATCTGCATACGGCGGATCCGGAGTGGAAGGTGATGCTTCTCAGGTATTTCAATCCCATCGGCGCCCACGAGTCGGGGCGGATCGGCGAGAATCCGCGCGGGATCCCGAATAACCTGCTTCCTTATATCACCCAGGTAGCCGTGGGCAAGCTGGTATGCCTGGGCGTGTTCGGCAATGATTACGATACGCCGGACGGCACCTGCATTCGCGACTATATCCATGTAGTGGATCTGGCGGACGGCCATGTGAAAGCCCTGCAGAAGATGGATAAGGAGGGCGGCGGCGTCTGGATCTATAACCTGGGTACCGGAACAGGTTACAGTGTACTGGACGTGATCAACGCCTTTGAGGAGGCCAATGATCTGAAGATCAATTACGTATTCAAGGCCAGAAGGCCCGGCGATGTGCCGGCCTGCTACGCGGATCCGTCGAAAGCGCAGAAGGAGCTTGGATGGACGGCCCGCCGCGGCATCCGGGAGATGTGCCGCGACGCCTGGAACTGGCAAAAGAACAACCCGGACGGGTATGTGGAATAAGCAATGAGCGAAACAGAACAAATGTTCGAAAACCGCTTGCATTTTCGGAGCCTCTGTGGTAAACTGTGACCAGAACATACGTTTGCCACGGAGGCCTTTTTATGCTCATACAGGAGAATATGGATCTGAAGGAGAAGCTCGCGATCCTGGCAGATGCCGCCAAATACGATGTGGCCTGCACGTCCAGCGGCGTGGAGCGCAAAGGACGGCCGGGCCAGCTGGGCAGCGCGGTCTACGCCGGGCTGTGCCACAGCTTTGCCGCCGACGGTAGGTGCATTTCGCTCTTAAAGATCCTGTATACGAACCACTGCGTCTATGACTGTAAGTACTGCATCAACCGCCGTTCGAACGATGTGCCGAGGGCGGCGTTCACGCCGGATGAGGTATGCAGGCTCACGATGGAATTCTACCGGCGCAACTATATCGAAGGCCTTTTTCTGAGCTCGGGTGTGCTCGGGAGTCCCGACCATACGATGGAGCTGCTTTGCCGGACGCTGTGGAAGCTGCGGTACCGGTATGGTTTTAACGGATATATCCATATCAAGGCGATCCCGGGCGTCGATCCGGTGCTGATCGAGCAGGCGGGACTTCTGGCCGACAGGATGAGCGTGAATCTGGAACTGCCTACGGCGGAGGGACTTAAGAAGCTGGCCCCGTCTAAGGACAGGAGCCGGATCCTGGCTCCCATGCGTCAGATCCAGAGGGGGATCGCGGCCGGGAAGCAGGGGATCGTGCCTTATTACGGCGAAGAGAGGAATGTGCCTTATCGGTGGGCGCGGCAGTTTGTGCCTGCGGGGCAGAGCACGCAGCTGATCGTTGGAGCTACGCCGGAGAACGACTACCAGATGATCTCGGCGGCGGAGGCGCTTTATAAGAATTATGATCTGAAGCGGGTGTTCTATTCCGCCTTTGTGCGGGTCAATGACGACAGTCTCCTGCCGGCGCTGCCGGGCGGACCGCCGCTCCTTCGGGAGCACAGGCTTTACCAGGCGGACTGGTTGCTGCGGTTCTACGGATTTACGGCAGGCGAGCTTCTGTCGGAATCCCAGCCGAATTTTAATGTTTTTCTGGATCCCAAGTGCGACTGGGCGCTGCGGCACCTGGAGCTGTTCCCGGTGGAAGTAATGACCGCGGATTACGGTATGCTTCTGCGGGTACCGGGCATCGGCGTCCGCTCGGCGAAGCGGATCGCGGCGGCAAGGCGGTGCGGGCGGCTGGATTTTCCGGATCTGAAGAAGATGGGTGTGGTGCTTAAGCGGGCCTTCTATTTTCTGACCTGCGGCGGAAGGATGATGTATCCGGTGCGGATGAACCGGGATTTCATTACGGCCCAGCTGCTGGGAGAGGAGAAGCGGCGGGCGTGGGATATCGGGCAGCAGGACAGCTACCGGCAGATATCCATGTTTGACGACGGATTCCTG
Source organism: uncultured Lachnospiraceae bacterium (assembly GCA_947589095.1). Taxonomy (GTDB): domain Bacteria; phylum Bacillota; class Clostridia; order Lachnospirales; family Lachnospiraceae; genus UBA3402. The sequence continues at coordinate 13,470 of CANQBX010000052.1, read as the reverse complement.
AATCCGGAACCGGCGGCGGAGGACAGACATTCGGCGGCGCTGGGACAGCTGTGAAGTGCGGGAGCTGCGCAGACGGCGGCGGACGAAAGATAGAGAGAGGGGATGCGGCATAATGACGGTATTTACCTGCGTTGATTCTTTTGATGGGATTTTGTGCGGCGTTTACGATGCCTGGACGAGCAGGCTGGGGCATGAGAATGTATATCTGGAACTGGCCGATATGGGGAACCTGCGCATGTTCGCCGAATACAGGCAGGTGGAGGAGGATCCGGAGAAAGCTGCGAAGGTGGCCGGTACGATACGAAGAAAGGCCGGGCAGGAGGTTTATGAACGTGTGTACCGCGCCTCGTTAAGCTGCGAGGAGCAGAAGGCGGACCGGATCTACCGGTTTCTGGTCTGCGCCCTGCGCATCGGGCCGGAGGTGGTGCGTATGCTGCAGATCCCGGCGGTCTACGAGCTGTTCAGGATGAACCGATTCGTGGCGAACGAGGCGCTCCATATGATCGAGTTTGTGCGATTCTCCCGGACGGATGGAGGGATCCTTTTCGGTACGGTGGAACCGCGCAATGACGTGATCACGCTGATGGCGCCACATTTTGCCGACCGGCTTAACGCGGAAGACTGGATCATTTATGATGAGAAGCGCCGAAGCGCGGTGATCCACCGGGCGCTGGGAGAGTGGATCGCGGCAGATCTGCCTGACGACAGCTTCCGCAGGAAGCTTATGGATTCCGGAGACCAGAAGGAGTTCGAGAATCTGTGGAAGACTTACCATCAGCATATTGCCATTGCGGAAAGGGAGAATCCCCGCTGCCAGAGGAACCACCTCCCGCTGCGTTTCCGGCCGCATATGACCGAATTCCGGGGACGCTGCCCGCAGAGCCGCTGAGAGGCGGGCTGCCGTTGCCATATAAGCCTCAAATGGTCTTCGGAACTGAAATTACCGCTAAATCATCTTGCCCGTGTTGTGCCGATGTGCTATACTGATAACAGTTATCCGCACGTCCATGGAAGAACGGAGCGGACGCGGGAAAGGGAGAGAATCACAGGTATGGCAGATAAACGCAAGCAAAAGATACTGATCGCCGACGACTCGGAGATGAACCGTTCGATCCTGGCGGATATGCTGGGGGACGATTACGAGATCATTGAGGCGGAGAACGGCAGGGAAGCGGTTTCGATTCTTCAGAAGCAGGCGGCCCAGATCGATCTGGTCCTTCTGGATATCGTGATGCCGGAGATGGATGGCTTCGGCGTTCTGAAGATGATGAATGATTTCCGGTGGATCGAGAGCACTCCGGTTATCATGATCTCCGCGGAGAGCGCGCCGGCCCGGGTGCAGCAGGCATATGAACTGGGAATTACGGATTTTATCAGCCGGCCGTTTGACGCGGTCGTCGTTCATCACCGCGTGGTGAATACGCTGCTTCTGTACACGAAGCAGAAGAAGCTGATGAATATGGTGACGGATCAGGTGATGGAGAAAGAGAAGCAGAGCGCGCTGATGATCGACATCCTGAGCCATATCGTGGAGTTCCGCAACGGGGAGAGCGGCCAGCATGTCCTGCATATCCGTACGCTGACGGAACTGATGCTTAACCATATCAACCAGATGACGGACAAATACAATTTCAGCAAGTCGGATATTGCGCTGATCAGCACGGCCGCGGCAATCCATGATGTGGGCAAGATCTCCATACCGAGCGAGATCCTGAATAAGCCGGGCAGACTGACGGACGAGGAGTTCGCGATCATGAAGACCCACTCCCAGGTGGGCGCGTCCATGCTGGAGGCGCTGCCGGTCCATCAGAACGAGCCGCTGGTACGCCGGGCCTATGAGATCTGCCGCTGGCATCATGAGAGATATGACGGCCGCGGATATCCGGACGGACTGAAGGGAGACGAGATCCCGATCGCGGCGCAGGTGGTGGCGCTGGCGGATGTCTACGACGCGCTGACCAGCGAGCGTGTGTATAAGAAAGCGTTTTCCCATGAGAAAGCGGTGCAGATGATCCTTAACGGCGAGTGCGGCCAGTTTAATCCGCTTTTGATGGAATGCTTAAAGGAACTGGAAGGCAGTATCCAGACAGCCATGACGAGTAATGAGATCCGCGACTGGAATGATCCCAGCCTGCTCCGCAACCTGACGGAAGAGCTGATGCAGCAGGCAGATATGTCGGCGTCTGACCGGACGCTGCAGCTGCTGGAACACGAGCGCATGAAGTACCAGTTCTTTGCGGATATGTCCCAGGAGGTGCAGTTTGAATATGAGGTGTCTCCGCCGTCCGTGAAGATTTCGGAGTGGGGCGCCAGACACCTGGGCCTGGATGAGACCATCCGGGATCCCCGCCATGACGAGAAAGTACTTGCGACCATGGGCGAGGAGAGCATGCAGAAGCTGGCCGGCCTTCTGGGCCGCAGTACGCCGGAGAGGCCGATCGTGGATTTTGACTGTATGGTCCGTATCGGGGGAGTCGAGCGGTGGATGAAGATCATTGCCCGCGCTACCTGGTCTAAGGACGAGCCGCCGGTCTATAAAGGGGCCATCGGCAAAGCGACCGATATCCATGAGACGCGGGTGAAGATGGCTGCGCTGGAGGAGATGGCCGCCCACGACACGATGACGGGGCTTTATAACCATAAGTTCGCGAAGATGAGGATTCAGGATATGATGGCGAGGAAGCCGGAGAGCAACTTCGCACTTGGAATCTTCGACGTGGATCATTTCAAGCAGGCCAACGACACGTACGGCCATATGTTCGGCGATCAGGTGCTGATCCATGTGGCGAAGACGCTGAAGCGCAATATGCGTGAAGGAACCGTGTCGGCCCGTGTGGGAGGCGACGAATTCCTGCTGTTCTTTGAGTACCGGGAGCACGTCGATCTCGCCATCAACCGTATTTTTAATTCGCTGATCGGCAATTATGAGTCTTTCCCCATATCCGTCAGTATGGGAGTGGCGAAGACCCAGATGCTGGGAACCGACTATGACACGCTGTTCCACGCGGCGGATCAGGCCCTCTATGCGGCGAAAAGAGGGGGCCGCGGCCAGTTCCGTTTCTACGACGGGGACAGCAGCGATACCCTTTCGCTGATCTCACCGATCGACGGCGACGCCGGGAAGGGAGCGGAGGAGCCGTCCGGCGCCGGTACAGCCGGCGAAGCGCCGTCCGGGGCGGCAGCGGCCGATGCCGGAGCGTTCGGCGATCCGGCAGAGAAGCGGTAGGACGGCAAAACGGCAGGACGGCGGTTTTTCAAATCGAACCGTTTGTTAATGAATAATCTGTGCGAGAGGAGATATAAGATCATGACGTTACAGGAATGCTACGCTGCGCTGGAGGGTGACTATGAGGGCGTGATGGGACGCCTGCGTACCGAGAGGCTTGTTCAGAAGTTCGTTCTGAAATTTCTCGACGACGGAAGCTATAATCTGCTTACCGGCTCCATGGAATCCGGTAACTATGACGAGGCGTTCAGGGCGGCTCACACGATCAAGGGAGTAGGGCAGAACTTAAGCTTTAACAAGCTCTACGAGTCCAGTCATCTGCTGACGGAGGCGCTTCGAAGCAAGGATATTGAAGCGGCGGCTCCGTTATATGAGCAGGTGAAGGCGGACTATGCCCAGACTGTGGATGCGATCCGCGCCTACCAGGCGTCGCTGTAGGATACCGGCCGGAGGCGGACGCATATGAATCGGGACAGGATGACCATCAGGAATCTGTACGATACGGCAAGGACTCTGGCCGGGCCGTATCTTGAAAAGTATGTCTATCCATGGGAGGTGCTGCCGCATATCGGCGAGATCGTGCTTGCGATCGGCGAAGCGCTTCCGGAGGGTGAATATGACCGGCCTGCGGAGAATGTCTGGATCCACAAGACGGTTCAGGTCGCCGCTACGGCTACGATCCGGGGACCGGCCATATTCGGTGCCGGTACGGAGATCCGGCCGGGAGCTTTTGTCCGCGGCAATGTTCTCGTGGGAGAGAACGCTGTGGTCGGCAATTCGACCGAGCTTAAGAACGTGATCCTTTTTGACAATGTCCAGGTGCCTCATTATAACTATGTGGGCGATTCCATCCTGGGCTATAAGTCCCATATGGGCGCGGCCTCCCTGACGTCCAACGTAAAGTCGGACAAAAAGTTGGTGAAGGTCCATGCTTCCGACGGCGATATCGAGACAGGACTTAAGAAGTTCGGCGCGATGATCGGCGACTATGTGGAAGTGGGATGCGGCTCCGTGCTGAATCCGGGGACTGTGATCGGACGCCATTCCAACATCTATCCGCTTTCCAGCGTGAGAGGCGGCGTGGACGCGAATTCCATCTATAAGAGGGACGGCGTGATCGTGGAGAAGGAAGACCGGTAAGCCGCAGAAGGCCTTCAGCCGGCAGAAAAGCAAAGATAGGAAGAAGAAACTGCCCTGTACGGAAGAGCCGTACAGGGCAGCATGCGTTCCTCTGTGTGCTTCCGTCTTCCGGATCCGGCTATTTCGTGCCGAAGATCCGGTCGCCCGCGTCGCCCAGACCGGGGCAGATATATGCGGCGTCGTTCAGGCAGCGGTCCAGATGGCCTATGTAGATCTGGATATCGGGATGGGCCTCGTGGAGGCGCTTCAGTCCGTCCGGCGCGGCGATGATGCACATGAATTTAATGTTTTTGCCGCCGTGCTGTTTGATGAAATCCACGGCCGCCACAGCGGAACCTCCGGTAGCCAGCATCGGATCGGTGACGACGATGGTGCGCTGTTCGATGGGGCTGGGCAGTTTGCAGAAGTACTCGTGGGGTTCATGGGTCACTTCGTCCCGATAGAGGCCGATATGGCCCACCTTGGCGGACGGCACCAGTGACAGGATGCCGCTTACCATGCCGAGGCCGGCCCGCAGGATCGGAACGACGGCCAGCTTCTTGCCGGAGAGCATGGGCGTCATGCATTTCTCAATCGGAGTTTCCACCTCTACGTCTTCGACAGGCAGGTCGCGCAGAGCCTCATAGCCCATCAGCATGGCGATCTCCTCGGTCAGGGAGCGGAATTCGTTGGTTCCGGTGTTCTTGTCGCGAAGCATGGAAATCTTGTGCTGGATCAGGGGATGGTCAAGAATGATTACGTTTTCCATGAATGTCCTCCTTTGCAGACGAGTGTTATATTTGTCCCTATTCTACCAAATTGTACCAGGAATTTCAATAATTCTTCCATGAAAACTACTTGCCAAAGCCATAAAGATGTGATAAACTGAATTCGCTTCGGGATGCGGGGAAGGCCGCGGCTTCCCGGGCGTGTTTTCGCAGGGCCGGCTTGTCGGAATGGCAGACGAGGCAGACTCAAAATCTGTTGTAGGCAACTACGTGCGGGTTCAAGTCCCGCAGCCGGCACTCCTTGGCAGGGGCACCGCGGTTCTCCGCTGATCGGAGACCGCGGTTTTTTCATTGTACAGTTGATAAAAAGATGGTTGCTTTAAAAGCTCAAATATGATATATTGTGGATATAGGAGGTGGCGCTATGAAGAAGACGATTATATGTGTACTGGCAGCCGCTCTCATTCTTGTGGGAGGGCTAAGCGCGAGAAACCTTATGTGGGAGTATGGTCACAGGGGCGAGCCGGATGTGACCGGCATGCTTATCGTACCGGAGGACGACGGGACCGTTATTATCGATGAAGAGCAGGTGCCTCTTGCCGACGGACCGATTGGCAGCGGGTCGACGGAGAATCCCTATATTCAGCAGGTTGTGGATCTGGTCAACGCGGAGAGGACCAACGCGGGTCTGAATCCCCTGGAGAAGTCGGCGGAGGTGTGCGTGGCGGCGGATGTGCGTGCCCATGAGATCGCCGCATCCTTCTCCCATACAAGACCGGATGGCCGCCGTTACCGCACGGTTTTGGCCGATAACGGCATAAGCAGTCATTTCAGCGGAGAGAATATTGCCGGCGGCTACCGTTCTCCGAGCGAGGTCGTGAACGCCTGGATGGGAAGCGAGGGACACCGGGAGAATATCATGAATCCTGATTATACGCATATCGGGGTCGGATATTATTATGACAGTGCCAGCGGCCTGCAGTACTGGAGCCAGTTGTTTATCTATTGATCGGAGAAAGCATTTGATCCTGTTTGATCATTTCGGACCGGCCACAGCGGCCGGTCCTTTTTGGATCCTCAGCCGTGGGAAAGAGCAGCGGCTGAGTATTTTTTAAATTTTAGTACTTGACAATACCAAGTAGTTGGTATAATATAAAACTAAAGAAACGGAGGGACGATATGAATGCGCAGTTCAAGAAGGGCGTCCTGGAACTGATCGTACTGGAATCAGTGCGCCAGCGGGATATGTATGGGTATGAGCTGGTTGAAGAGGTTTCCAAGGTGGTGGATGTGAACGAAGGAACGATCTATCCGCTGCTCAAGAGGCTGACGAATGAGCGGTATTTTGAGACGTATCTGCGGGAATCGACCGAGGGTCCGCCGCGGAAGTACTATCATCTGACGGTGGCGGGAATCCTGTACAGGGATCAGCTGGAAGCAGAGTGGATGGAGTTCGCGGATCGGGTCGGAGCATTTTTAAAGGAGCGGAAGGAGAGGTAGAGACGATGAACAAGAACGAATTCCTGGCAGCGCTTAAGCGGGCGCTGGCTGTTCTGGATGAGGCGGAACTGCAGGATATCCTGGATGAATATGAGCAGCATATTGATATGAAGACGGCCAGCGGTCTTTCGGAGGAGGAAGCGATTGCTGATTTCGGTGATTTTAAGGATCTGGCAGCGGAGCTTCTGGAGGCATACCATGTACGGGCGGATTACGCGGAAATGAAGGGACCGGAGGAAGGACAGGCAGCCGCCGCGAAGGATACGGCCGGCCGGAACGAAGGATACGGCAAGTCCGGCCGGAGGAGGAGGCTGCATGAATCCGGTTCTGCGGATAGTAAAACGGAAGAGGCAGGCAAAGGTTTTGCCGCCGGCCTGCGGGAAGCAGCGGCCGGCGCATGGATCCGCCTGTGTCGGGGTATGAAGACGGCGGCGGGCCGGATATGGAAAATCACGAGAGCTTCAGGAATCTGGCTGTGGAAAGCGTTCCTGTGGTGCTGGCATCAGATCTGCAGGCCATTTGTCTGGCTGGCAGGACTTATGGGATTCGGCGCGGGAGCGGCGCCCGGCGGGCAGACGGCGTTCCCGGACGGCTCGGAAGAGCCTGCGTTAACGGAAGAGAAAGGTGATGGACGCGTGATGGGCAGAAGGAGTATCTGGGCAGTTACAGGAGCCGGAATCGCCGCGCTCTGCAGAGGGTGTGTGGGAGCCTGTGTATGGTGTATCCGCATGATGTGGAATGCTTTCTGTATCTGTACGTCGGTCTTGGTCGGAATGCTGGGTGTCTGCTTCCTGTTTGCGCTCGGAATGCTTGCCATCCTGGTGATCGGCGGGTATCCGCTGGGAGGCGTGGTGGTCGGAGTTCTGGGAGCGACCGTGAGCTTTTTTGCTGCGGCAGGCTTTGCGATGACACTGTTATGGCGGAAGAAGAGACCGGTTCCGGCCATGGAGGCGATCGCGGCACCGGCCATGAAACCAGACGCGGCACCAGTCGCGGAGCCGATCGCAGCAGCGGCCGCGGCACCGGCCATGAAACCGGCCGCGGCACCGGCCGTGGAGCCGATCGCAGCAGCGGCCGCAGCGCCGGTCATAAAACCGGCCGCGCCGGAAGAAACGGAGATAAACGGCAGAGAGGAGGAAGATCATGCGTAGGATGAGAGTGGTATTGTTCACAGTGTTTCTCACAGGAGTACTTCTGGCGGGGATCGGCGCGGGTCTTACGATGGTGGAGTGGTCTTCGCTTGAATATGGAGGGACGAAGCTGCTTGGCAGCGAATATCTTGTGACGGAGGATTTTGATTTTACGCTCAAGGACGATGGCAGTACGATTATTTTGGGAGAGAGCTACTATACAAACCGCTATCTGGACGGCATCGAGGAGGATCCGTCCGTGCCGGAGGGGATCGTACGCTTTCAGGTGACATACAATCAGGCTATGGTGGAGCCGTGTCTGCAATATATGCCATATGACAGGACGGAGGAAACCGGGGAAGAGCCCGGGAACGAAACCGGCGAAGGGCCGGGGAAGAACCGCCGGAAGAGCGCGCCGGCCGTCGACGGCGTACTGCGCCTGATGCGGTCCTATTATGGAGATGAGTTTCGGCTCTTTATGGAAAACAAGGATGAGATGTTAAGCGACCTGAAGAAGGGCAGGCTGTCAAGCTATGAGGTTGCGGACATCACCGGCGTGAGGATTCTGGTCAATCCGGCGACGAGGCCGCGCTTGGAGACGGGGACCGGGTGGTAGGCAGAAGCGCCGCGCACCGCATTCGTGCAGGAGCCGCAGCGGCGGCAGCCGTCCGACCGGCCGGGATGACCAGGATCAGGCAGCGCTCCGGCGGGCGCGAGATCCCGGTCAGGCGAACAGATGCTCCAGAAGGATCTTCGCGCCGATCATGATCAGGATCGCGCCGCCTGCGATCTCCGCCCTCGACTTGTACCGCATGCCGAATACGCTGCCGACCTTCACGCCGACGATGGACAGGCAGAAGGTGACGACGCCGATAAATGTTACCGCCGGAAGGATATGTACGCGCAGGAAGGCGAAGGTGACGCCTACGGCCAGAGCGTCGACGCTGGTAGCGATGGCCAGGGGAAGCATTTCGCGGAAAGCTACGGAATCGCCGCAGTATTCTTCTTCCGGATTCAATGCCTCCCGGATCATGTTGCCGCCGATGATGGCCAGCAGAATAAACGAGGCCCAGTGATCGTAGATGTTGAGGGCTTCCTGAAAGCTGATACTCATCAGATACCCCATAAGCGGCATGAGCGCCTGAAAACCGCCGAAATAGAGGCCGACGATAACGGCATGGCGCACATTCAGTTTCCGCATGGACAGACCTTTGCAGATGGAGACCGCGAAGGCATCCATAGACAGAGCCACGGCGGTCAGGAACAGTTCGATCAGCGACATAAGCATTTCCTCCCGATAAAAAGAGACTTATCTGCGGCCGGAAAACCGCAGATAAGTCTCATCATTTCATATAGAACCAGGCATGTGCGGGAAACCGCGTCTGCCAGCATGTTGGCTCTATCGCGCGGCGGACGGCCGCGCCGACTACTCCCTTATCTGAGAAATGATTGTAGCCTATTTGGGAGTATTTGTCAAGATTTCCGGGAAGTTTACAGGTGCATCCATGCAAACGGGTTACAGGTATTCCCGCAGGTCCCTGCAGAGATCCTCCTCCATGCTCACCAGACGCCCGCAGATATCGCGGGAGGTCTCATCCGCGCCCCGGTACTGGTTCATATAGCGCTGCAGGGATTTGACGCCCATGTTGCAGCCGTCGGTGATCAGGTCGGCCACGGTGGCGTCGCTTTCATCCATGCCCATTTTCATGGCGGTCTTCATCCAGGACATGGTCTTGGCTACGGGGTTCGGATCCTTCTCGCCGCTGTTGTGCTCATCCAGGAGAGAATGGATCTCGCCGCCAAGCTCTTCATGGCTTGCTTTGCTCTTTTGAAGCAGATCCTTCATATCGGAATTCCGGATCCGCTCCAGCACGTCGTCGAACGAGGCGACCGCCATCTTTACACCGGCGTCGCATTCCTTCAGCAGCTCAACCGTATCGCTGTTCTTCATATCGTGTCACCTCCAGATGGAATTTCCCTTAATTTGTGTAAAATGTCCCGGAAATATTCCGAGGCCGCAAAAGTTGTGCTTTTCATTACGCGATTTTGTGATATGATAGAGAAGATACGCGGGGAGTTGGAAGAAACTGCACGGATGGAGCAGGATCGGAGGAAGTTTATGACAAGTTTAAGCACTCTGTGCTACATAGAGAAAAACGGCAGCTGGCTGATGCTGCACCGCACCGTGAAGAAGAACGATGTGAATAAGGACAAATGGATCGGCGTCGGCGGACATTTTGAGGCGGACGAAAGCCCGGAGGAGTGCGTGCTGCGGGAAGTGAAGGAGGAGACAGGCTATACGCTGACATCCTACCGCTACCGGGGGCTGGTCACCTTCGTGTCCGGGGACGGCGTGACGGAATATATGTCGCTTTTTACGGCGGACGGTTTTGAGGGGGAGGCGTCCGACTGCGACGAAGGAGAACTGGAGTGGGTGCCCATAGAAAAGGTCTGGGGGCTGAATCTCTGGGAAGGAGATAAGATCTTCTTCCGGCTGCTGGATGAGAATGAACCGTTCTTTTCTCTGAAGCTGGTCTATGACGGCTGCGGGAAGCTGGTAAGCGCGGCGCTGAACGGCAGGCCCATGGAACTGTTCGATATTTTAAACGAAGACGGCACGAAGAGCGGCATCGTCCGGGAGAGGGGCGTCGCCCACCGGGAAGGAAGTCTTCATCCGACGGCTCATATCTGGATCGTGCGGCCCAATGAGAAGAGCGGCTATGACGTGCTGCTGCAGATGCGAAGCGCGGACAAGGAGTCCTATCCGGGATGCTATGATATCTCTTCTGCCGGCCATGTGGCGGCGGGAGACAGTTATCCGGAGACGGCCCTCCGCGAGCTCAGGGAGGAACTGGGAATTTCGGCTGCGGCGGAGGAACTCGAGCCTGCGGGCCGGCATAAAGTCTATGCGGAGAATCGATTCCGCGGCCGGATGTTTAAGGATGCGGAGCTGTCACAGATGTATGTGTACCGGAAACCGGTGAACATCGGCGATCTGTCGCTGCAGAAGTCGGAAGTGGAGAATGTCGTCTGGATGGATTACAGGGAGTGCCTGGAGGCGGTCCGCGCCGGCAGCATAAAGAACTGTATCTTTGAGGGGGAGTTCCTGACGCTGGGCAGGTATCTGGGAATCGAAGCGGACGCGGCGGAGGAACCGCGGCAGGCGGCCGCAGGATCACAGACAGAAGGAGACCATACCGATGCTGTTTAGTTCCCTGGTTTTTCTGTGGTATTTCCTGCCGGTCTGCGCGGCGCTTTATTACCTGCTTCGGCGGCGCCGGACCGCGGCGAATCTTCTTCTCCTGGCGGCCAGCCTGCTCTTCTACGCATGGGGCGAGCCGAAGTACATCTTCCTGATGGCGGCGTCCATCGCGCTGAATTACGCGTGCGGACTGGCGGTATCGCGGTATCGTGGGAAGGCGGTCCTGGCCGTCTGCGTCCTGGCGAACCTGGCGGTTCTGGGATATTTTAAATACTTTAACTTCCTGGCGGAGCTGGCTAACCGCCTCCTTCCGGGGCAGCCGGTGGCGCTTCGCGAAATCGCGCTGCCCATCGGCATTTCGTTTTATACGTTTCAGGCCCTTTCCTATGTGATCGATGTTTACCGGGGGGAGATCGGCGTGCAGCGGGATCCGCTTAAGCTGGCCCTCTATATCAGCTTCTTTCCGCAGCTGATCGCGGGCCCTATCGTGCAGTATCACGATGTGTCGGAGCAGCTTGAACGCAGGCAGCATTCCCGGGTGAAGACCGCTTATGGGATTCGGCGGTTCACTTACGGCCTGGGCAAGAAGGTGATCCTCGCCAACGCGTTCGCCTCGGTCGTGGACCGGGTTCTCGGCGACGTTAACCGTCCCCTGATCGGGACGGGTCTCGCGTGGTTTGCCCTGCTCCTGTACGCGCTGCAGATCTACTATGATTTTTCCGGGTATTCGGATATGGCCATCGGCCTGGGGAAGATGTTCGGCTTTGATTTCCTGGAGAATTTCCGTTATCCGTATCTGTCCTCTTCCGTCCGGGAGTTCTGGCGGCGGTGGCATATCTCCCTGTCGAACTGGTTTAAGCGGTACGTCTATATTCCGCTGGGCGGGAACCGCAAAGGGAAAATGAGAACTTATGTTAATCTGTTCATCGTGTTCCTGGTGACCGGACTCTGGCACGGCGCGGGTATGAATTTTGTCCTGTGGGGCGTCTATTACGGCGTATTTCTGGTACTGGAGCGGGCCTTCCTCGGCAGATGGCTTGAGAAGAACCCGTGGCCGGCGCTGAACCATGTCTACACGCTGGCGGTGGTGCTCGTCGGATGGAGTCTGTTCCGCATCGAAGACATGGGTGAGCTTCTCAGGCTGTGGCAGGTGATGTTTCTGGGTAAGGGCGGTGCCCTGACGGTCGCTATGTTCGCGGATCGGCGGGTGTGGACGCTTCTGATCCTGGGGATCGCGCTTTGCGGGCCGGTCCAAAGGCTCTGCCCGAAGCTTAAGGAAGCCCTTTACCGGGAGGATGCCGTGACTTTTGCCGAAATCGCGGCGGTAGCGGCGGTTCTGGCGGTCTGCACGGTGCTTCTTGTCAGCAGCACATATAACCCGTTCATCTATTTCCGGTTCTGAGGGAGGCGCGCATGAAGCTTAAGACGGAACATCTGCTTGTAATATGTTTTTTCCTGCTCCTGCTCCTGCCGAACCTGGCCGGTCTTCTGCCTGGCGGCGAGACGGTGAATCTGGAGAAGAGGGAGCTGGCGTCATGGCCGGATATCACGCCGGAGAACTACGAGGAGGCGCCGGCCGCGATCGAGAACTATATCAATGACCACGCGCCGTTCCGGAACGAGATGCTCGATCTGTACGCGGAGGCGAACTGGAAGCTGTTTCACAGCGTGGACCACGCGGACGTGATCCCGGGGAAGGACGGATGGCTCTTCTACGCAGGCGGCGACAGCGTTAAAGACACGCTGGGACTTCCCGTATTCGCGGAGGAGACGATGGAGGAGATCCTCGGAAAGCTTCTTGAGGCCCGCAGCCGCTTCGTCTCCGATCCGGCGGCCTTCGTGCTGTTCATCGCGCCGAATAAAGAGCAGGTCTACCGGGAATATCTTCCGGACGCCTACGCGTCCGTGACGGGGACATGCGCGGCGGAGGAGCTGGTGCGGTATATCCGTGCGCATTCGGATCTTAAGGTCGTGTATCCGCTGGAGGAGCTGAAGAGCGGGAAGGAGATAAGCCGGCTGTACTACAAGACGGATACCCACTGGAACCGGGCAGGCGGCTTCCTGGGAACCCAAGCTCTTCTGGGGGAGCTGGAACCGGAAATGAAAGCGGTCAGCCTTGCGGAGATGGAGCTGGAGCAGGGGGATATCTGGCGCGGCGACCTGGCGGATATGGCTCATCTGCCGGATTCCGAAGCAGAGGACCGGTGGCTTTCGGTGAACGGATATCTGGACGACGTGGAGTGCGAGGAGACTCCGGAGCCTCTTCTGTATTACGGTTCGGCGCCCGGCGCGCCGGACGGCCGGACGCTTCTGATGGTGCGGGATTCCTTCGGGGAGAACATGATGCCGTGGCTTTTAAGATATTTCCGGAAAAGCACGTTTGTTCACTGCAATTACCTGCTGGACGAAACGCCGGACGGCCTGAACGGGGACGTGTTCGTATATGAGATCGTGGAGAGGAATCTGAGCGGGCTGAACGAGTACCTGAACCGTCTGCTGAAATGACCGGTCTTTCCAAGATATTTTTCTTGACAAGAGACATTCTTATGTCTATAATGGGTAAGA
>CANQBX010000051.1 GCA_947589095.1 uncultured Lachnospiraceae bacterium | reverse complement strand
AAAAACGGCTGAACCTGTCCAAAGTGCCGCTCCGCCGATTTTTTGAAAGAGTTAGGAGGGTGATTCCACGAGCAGGCGTATTTGAACAGGCCCCGCAGGAACCGGGCCAGGGAGGACTATTCTCTTCTCTATTTATACAATCAGTCGAAGGCGGAGCTGACGGTATGCGGGCCGCTTCGTCCGGAACCAGAGCCTGACGCCTTCCTTTGCGTAGGACAGTATGCTGCAGATGCCCATTGCCAGCCGGTAATACCAAAAATGGACTTTCTCTTTTATGGGGGCTGCCTTCTGCAGGATGGAAACCTTCAGGGCGTTTGTTTCCGGCTTCATGGATATATGAGCAAGAAACGCCATGCACAGGGTGATGTAAAAATTCAAGGCGTTGATGGAAACCAGCTTCCTCACCCGGAAATCCTCAAACCGGAACATCTGCTTTTTGCAGCGGAAATACTCCTCGATGCGCCATCTGGAGAAGTACAGCTTTGCGATCCGGATGACATCTTCCTTTGACCGGATCTCCTTATTGGTGGCGAGCATCATGGGATGCTCCGTGATGCCATAAACCAAAACAAGATAAATATCCTTTTTCGAGGCAGTGATCTGTACTTTTACATGGGACAGATAGGCGTCATGGTTTTTGCCTTTGTAAATAAGCGGCGTTTTGATCTTTCCTTTGCGCTGGTTACGAAGCTGAGTTGCGGGGACCCATTTCCCATGGAAAAACAGCTTGCGTTTTGCGGTAAGGCGGATCACGTAATCCTGCCCCAGTTCATCGAGCTTTAGGAACATCTTGTTGTCATCATACCCTCTGTCCATGACGAAGGTGGCTTTTCCGAACAGGGCTGCGCCGCGTTCCATGGCGGAAAAGGTGATGTCATTGACAGAGGTAAAATTCTTTTCTTTGGAAGAATGGATCTGGGAGAAGATACTGACCGGATGCCTGCTGCCTGTCAGAACGCAGGCCTCCGTGACATGGTATCCTTTCTCATAGACGTTTTTTGCTTCCGTGCTTTTGGAGCCGTCCCTGACAAGACCGAGAGCTTCGAATTTATAACCATCGGGTTTCACCACATCGCTGTCGTCAATGTGGATGACGGGCTGGGAAGGGGCCCATTTCCGGACGGAGGCAAGGTAAGATGACAGGGCTTTTTGGGGGACTCCTTTGTTCAGGTGTCTTGTGAGGCGCTCCACGGAATTGACCTTTTTTGAATCTTCATGGAGCTGGTCAACGATGTCGGTGAGGAGACAGCTTCCGGCGGCGAGCATGCCGTAGGTCATGTCGGCGGTAAATTTTTGATCCGGCTTGGGAAGGAGTCTGGAAATTTTTCTGGAAAAAGTTAAAATTTTCCGTTTCAATTGGTAGGTATTTGATGTAAAATGGACCATAAGGAATCCCCCGTTTTTTGTTTAGTAAGGTTTTTGTTTGGTCACTTAAATTTTACACCAAAATCGGCCAGGATTCCTTATTTTTTTGAGATTTTTCAAAGATGTTCATAAGTAATGCAGTGCCGGTGGACAGAACTGCGGAAACTCGAGGAGATTATTTAGGGCTTGACTGCAACAAAAAAATATGCTAATATTTTTTCAGTCCAGATGGGGGAGTAGCAAGCGCATTTGGCTGCGTGACAAGTCAACAATCACGACCGGGTGGGAGATTCGGTTTGGCTTGTATCAAATTGCGAGACTCATGTATAACTGTAGTGCTATACATGTGTCTTTGGTTCGGAAAATGGATTCAGGTATAGCCGCAGGGTTGTACCTGATTTTTTTATGGAAGGAGAAGGAAAAATGCTGGTACCAATTTTACTGTTTGCTTTAGGTCTTATTTTACTGATCAAAGGAGGAGACTGGTTCGTAGACGGCGCCAGCGGAATCGCCCACAGGTTCCATATCCCGGAGCTTTTGATCGGAGCCACGGTGGTGTCCATCGGAACGACCCTGCCGGAGGTGATGGTTTCCGCAACCTCCGCTGTAAGCGGTCATGGAGAGATCGCCTATGGCAATGCCATCGGCTCCATTATCTGTAATACCGCTTTGATCGCTGCCCTTACGGTTGCGATACGTCCGCCTAAAGTAGAGCGGAAAACCTTCCTGACGCCGGTTATTTTCTTCTTCACGGCAGCGGTGATCTATATGGTCATAGCTTACGGCGTCGGATACTTCAGCAGACCCGTGGGCTTTGGGATGCTGGCGATCTTTGTGGTATATATGATCGTGCTGGTGCGCCAGGCTCTCAGGAATCCGGAAGAGGCGTCCGGGGCAGAGGCGCCCGGGGATGAATCCGAAGAAGGTTCCGGGAAAAAGGATTCTTTTGTGAAGGATGTGGTGCTTCTGGTGATCGGCGCTGTGCTGATCGCAATCGGCGCGGACCTGCTGGTGGACAATGGAACCTTGATCGCCCAGGGTCTGGGGGTTCCGGAATCCGTCATCGCCCTTACCTTTGTGGCTCTCGGCACGTCCCTGCCGGAGTTAGTGACCGCGGTTACCTCCCTTGCCAAGGGACATGGAGCCTTATCTCTGGGCAATATCATCGGTGCCAATCTTTTCAACCTGGTGTTGGTGAGCGGTGTATCCGTTGCCCTTTCTCCCTTTGCCGTGCCCAACAGCAAACAGTTCGTGGGCTATAACGCTTCCCTGGTCATCGATATTCCGGTCATGATGTTTGTGATGCTCTTTCTAACCGTGCCGGCGCTGGTGCGGGAAAAGCTCTCCAGGGTACAGGGAATCGTCCTGTTAATCGTTTACGCCGCTTTCTGTGTATTTCAGTTTGTGGGGTGAACAGTTCAGCCGCCTGATTTGATGGAAAATCGTGCTTGCACGAATTTTCCATCATGTCTGGCGGCTGAACTGTAACGAACTGTTCCAGAAAATGCAGGGGAATCCGAAAAATCCCTTGCATTTTTTCCCCTTCTAAGTTACAATGAAGCAGATACGGGAATGCTTCGGGAAACTGAGCGGACCGGCAGGCCGTAAGCAGTTTCCTGCATTTTGCGCATCACAAATCTAATTAAATGAGAGAGGACAGACACAATGAAGAAGAGATGTATCAGCATTCTTCCGGCGGTTGTGTTGTCACTGGCACTTGCACTGACAGGATGTTCAGGTGAGAAGCAGGGTGAGAGTACCGATTCTCAGATTACCATTGGGATACCTCAGGACGTAGAGGAAAGTCTTGACCCCCACGAGGCGGTGGCGGCAGGAACGGAGGAGGTATTTTTCAACATCTATGAAGGTCTGATCAAACCGGACAGCGATGGTAATTTACTCCCGGCGTTAGCCAGCGATTACACAATTTCCCCGGACAAAACAGTTTTTACCTTTACCCTGCGCAAGGGAGTGAAGTTCCACAGCGGCAAGGAGCTTACAGTGGAGGATGTGATCTATTCCATCGAGCGCTGCTCCGATCCCGAAGACGCTGTAAAATACGAGGCGGCTTTCGGCAACATTGCCAGCATTGAAGCCCCGGATGATGAAACGGTGGTGATCACACTGAAAGCCCCCAACACGGATTTTCTCTGTGAGATGGACTGCCCCATTATTCCTGCCGACAATGAGAGTCCTTCCACTGTTTCTGACGGCACAGGTCCCTATAAGTTTGTGTCCCACGCGCTCCAGGAGAACTTTGTGGTGGAACGCTTTGAGGATTACTGGGGAGAGCCTGCGCATATTAAAAATGTGACATTTAAGGTGTGCGCCAATCCGGATTCCCTGGTGATGGAATTAAACAGCGGTTCCGTGGATATGCTGGCAAGGGTGACTTCCACCCAGGCCTCTCAGCTGAACGATAATTTTAATGTGCTGGAAGGCACTATGAATCTGGTGCAGGCCCTGTATCTGAATAATGGCGTGAAGCCCTTTGATGATGTGAGGGTCCGTCAGGCGCTCTGTTATGCCGTTGACAAGCAATATATCCTGGATATGACCAGCGACGGGTACGGCACCCCCATCGGAAGCTCCATGTTCCCTGCTTTCGGGAAATACTATATGCCGGAGCTTGCCGATTATTATACCAAAGATATTGATAAGGCGAAGCAGCTGCTTGCAGACGCCGGTTATGCGGATGGTTTTACCTTTACCATCAAGGCTCCTTCCAATTATACCCAGCATGTGGAGGCAGCCCAGGTGATCGCGGATGTGCTGAAGGAGATCAATGTCACCGCCAAGATCGAGCTCATTGAATGGGAAACCTGGCTTTCAGACGTTTATGCGGGACGGGATTTTGAAGCCACTGTGGTGGGACTGGATGCTTCCAGCCTTGCAGCCAGCTCCATGCTGCTTCGCTTCAATTCCGACAGCAGCAAGAACTTTGTGAATTACAACAATCCCGATTACGATGCGGCTTATGCCCGGGCGGAGGCGTCCACCGATGAGAACGAGCGCACGCAGGCCTACAAGGAATGTGAAAAGATCCTTACCGAGACTGCGGCCAACGTCTATATCCAGGATATGGCAGAGTTCGTTGCCCTGAATAAAAAATATGCGGGCTACGAATTCTATCCCCTGTATGTACAGGATGTGTCGAAGCTCTATATCGTGGAAGAGTAACGGAAAATCAGAATAAGAGAGGAGACCACAGGTGAAGTACGTTGGTAAAAAAATTTTGACCATGCTGCTTACGCTTCTGCTGGTCTCTTTTCTGGTGTTTTTGTGCTTTACGGTCATCCCCGGGGATCCGGCTGTGGCAAAGCTGGGTACCGAGGCCTCGCCGGAAGCGCTTGCGGCACTCAGGGAAGAGATGGGGCTGAACAGACCCTTTATGGTCAGATATATGGACTGGCTCCTGTCCTTTATGCGGGGGAACCTGGGAGAATCCTACAGTTACGAAAGCTCCGTAGGAGAGCTGCTTGGGGATAAGGTGCCCATCACCATCACCATGAGCCTGATGAGTATGCTGATGATCGTTGTCATTTCCATTCCTCTGGGGCTTTATACGGCTCATCATGAGGGAGGGATCCTGGATAAGGTCATCTATGCCGCAGGTCAGGTGATCATGGCAGTTCCGGCCTTTTTCGCGGGGATTCTCATCACCCTTTTATTCGGGATCATCCTGAAACTTTTTACCCCCGGGGGATATGTGTCCTACAGTAAGGACTTCGGCGCTTTTCTGGCCTACATGTTTTTCCCCTCCTTAGCCATCGCCCTGCCGAAGAGCGCCATGACGGTAAAGCTTTTGCGCAGCGGCATGATCGAGGAAAAAAAGCAGGATTATGTGCGTACCGCCTATAGCCGGGGAAACAATACCAAAGGGGTATTGTATAAGCATGTGCTGAAAAATGCCCTGCTTCCTATCATCACCTTTCTTGGCATGACATTTACGGATATCATTGCGGGAAGCATTGTGGTGGAGCAGGTATTCGGCATCCCGGGCATCGGGAGGATCCTTTTGACCTCCATTTCCCGCAGAGACTATCCTGTGGTGATGGCTGTCATCGTATGTCTGGCCGCTGTCGTCATCGTAGTGAGTACCCTTGTGGATCTGCTGTATCAGCGGCTGGATCCCCGTATCCGTCTGGAGGTCCGAAAATGAAAAGGAAGATCAATTATAATCTCCTGGCAGGCGGGATCCTTGCAGGGGGAATGTTGTTATTTATTCTGATAGGGTGTTTTGTCCTGCCTTATGACCCGGAGGCTATGAATGATAAGCTGCGTTTCGCGGGAATCTCCCTGGCCCATCCCTTTGGATGCGATAACTTCGGCAGGGATATCTTCACCCGGGTTATGGTGGGAGCCAGGACCACCCTGGCGGTGGCTCTGGGGACGGTAGCCATCGGCGCAGGCGCAGGTACTCTGATCGGAGCTCTCACCGGATATTTCGGAGGCTGGCTGGATGAGGTGATGATGCGTGTGATCGACGCTTTGTTTGCTTTCCCCAGTATCCTGATGGCGTTGGTGGTGGTAAGTCTTTTGGGTCCCGGCAAATATCATGTGATCCTTGCCCTGGGGATCGCCTTTGTTCCCAGCTTTGCAAGGGTGGTGAGGAGCCAGTATCTGAAATTAAAGGAAATGGATTTCGTAAAAAATGCTCAGATTCTCGGCTGCGGTCCCTTTCGGATCATGTTTGTGCATATCCTGCCCAATACGCTGAGCGTTATGGTGCCCACTGTGATGATCGGCTTTAACAACGCGGTGCTTGCGGAAGCGGGCATGAGTTATCTTGGGATCGGGGTACAGCCCCCGGATGCCAGTCTGGGCCGGATGCTGTCAGAGGCGCAGAGCTTTCTGTTCAGGCAGCCCATGTATGCGGTCTTTCCCGGGCTTGCCATTATTCTGCTGGTGCTGGGCTTCAGCCTTCTGGCGGATGCCGTCTCATAAACAGGGACAGGTGTGCGGTCTGTCTGGAACATTATGATTGGGGGGGAGAAGAGATGCTTGAGATCAGGGATCTGAATATAGAGTTTCATGACCATTCCGTACCGGAGACAGTGGTGTATGATTTTGATCTGTCCATGAAGGAAGGGGATATCGTGGGAATCGTCGGGGAATCCGGATCCGGCAAGACCATGAGCGCCCTGGCTCTGTGCGGTCTTCTTGCCAGGCACGATATGGAGAAAAGGGGACAGATCCTTTTTGAGGGAAAGGAGCTTTTAACCTGCAGCCGGCAGGAGATGCGTACCCTCCAGGGGAAGGAGATCAGCATTATCTTTCAGGAGCCTATGACCAGCCTGAACCCGGTAAAGACCATAGGCTGGCAGGTAGAAGAGAGTCTGCGGCTTCATACGGATCTGTCGAAGGAAGAACGCCGTGAACGGGCTCTCTGGGCCCTTAGGGAGGCGGAGCTGGCGGAGCCCGAGAAGGTTTATGAGCAATATCCCCATGAGCTGTCAGGGGGAATGCGTCAGAGGGTGATGATCGCCGCGGCCATTGTGTGTCAGCCGAAGATCCTGGTGGCGGATGAACCCACCACCGCATTGGATGTGACGATCCAGGCTCAGATCATACAGCTTCTTTTGAAGCTGAATAAAGAACAGAAGACGGCGATTTTGTTTATTTCCCATGACCTGAGTCTGGTGCGCAGGCTCTGCAGGCGGGTGGTGGTCATGCAGAACGGCTATATTGTGGAGCAGGGGGACGTTGAGGAGATTTTCAGGTCTCCCCGGGAAAAATATACAAAGCGTCTGATCGCTTCCATCCCATCCTGTGACAGAAAAAAAACGGAGAGAGATTACAGCGGCGCCCCGGAGATCTTCCGGGCAGAAAATATTGCGGCAGGTTACAGCGCTTCTGCAGGTCTTTTTGGAAAGGGCGGCGGGAAGGAAGTCCTGAAAGGTATTTCTTTTTCCATGAAAAAGGGAGAGATCCTGGGTCTGGTAGGGGAGAGCGGATGCGGAAAAAGCACCCTTGCCCGGATACTTGTGGGTTTGAAGAAGGATTACAGAGGAAGTCTTACAGGGGCTGCGGACAAAGTGGGGATGGTATTCCAGGATCCCTACGGCTCCCTGAATCCCGCAAAAAGCGTGGGATGGATCCTGGAGGAGCCTTTGCGTCTCCGGGGAGGAATATCCGGGGCGGACAGACGCCGGCTTGTCCTTGAGATGCTGCAAAAGGTGGGGCTGGAAGAATCCATCGCAGGACGTTACCCAAGGCAGCTTTCCGGAGGACAGAGACAGAGGGTCTGTATCGGCCTGGCGCTGATGAGCGGGCCGGAGGTGCTGGTGGCGGACGAGGCGGTATCAGCTTTGGATGTGACGATCCAGGCCCAGATTTTGAAGCTCCTTTTGAAGCTGCGGGATGAAATGGGTCTGGCGATCCTGTTTATTTCCCATGATCTGCGGGTTGTGTACCAGATCTGTGACAGAGTGATGATCATGCAGAATGGAGAGATCGTGGAGGAAGGGACCCCTCGGAAGATCTATTTTGAGCACAGTCACCCTTATACCGCCCAGCTGTTGGAAGCCTCCGGGGTTCTTGGGTAGGGGCGCATCAGGGGACGGGCTTTTTTGCCGGGATATTTTCAGATGCAGGATATCGCTGGATGAAGAATATCGCTGAATGAAGAATATCTCTGGATGCGGGATATTATGAAATAAGAGATGGAGAGAATCATGAGAAGAAGCGGAATTTTGCTGCCGGTATCCAGCATTCCTTCCAGGTTCGGGATCGGCACTTTTTCAAAACAGGCATATGAATTTGTGGATTTTCTGGAAAAAGCAGGCCAGAAGCTCTGGCAGATCCTGCCTTTAGGTCCCACGGGCTATGGTGATTCTCCTTATCAGTCCTTTTCCACCTTTGCCGGGAACCCCTACTACATAGATCTGGAGGCGCTGATCCAAAAGGGCTGGCTTACGGAAGAAGAGTGCTGTAAGGCGGATCATGGCGGAAATGAGCATTACGTGGACTATGAAAAGGTCTATCATTGCCGGACGGCCCTTTTAAAAAAGGCTTATCTGCAGGCAAAGGAGACCGGTCTGGAGGCATCGGGGGAATACCTTGCCTTTGTAGGGGAAAATGCTTATTGGCTGGAGGATTATTGTCTCTATACAGCGGTGAAAAGTCATTTCGGAGGCATCTGCTGGGTAGAATGGGAGGAAGGGATCCGGCTGCATAGACCTGATGCTGTCCGGCATTATCAAAGGCTTCTTGCAGGGGAAATTTCTTTTTACAGATTTCAGCAGTATCTCTTTTTTACCCAGTGGCATGCCTTGAAGAGTTATGCCAACAAGAAGGGGATAGAGATTCTTGGGGACATTCCTATCTATGTGGCTTTTGACAGTGCGGACGCCTGGGGAAGTCCGGAGCTTTTCTGGCTGGATGAGAAGCATATGCCGGTATCGGTGGCAGGTTGTCCGCCGGATGCTTTTTCCGCCACGGGGCAGCTGTGGGGCAATCCTTTATATGACTGGGATTACCACAGGAAAACTGGTTATGACTGGTGGGTGAAACGCATCGCCCATTGCTACAGGCTGTATGATGTGCTGCGGATCGACCATTTCCGGGGGTTCGATGAGTACTGGGCTGTGCCTTACGGGGATAAGACTGCCCAGGGCGGACAATGGAGAAAAGGACCCGGCAGGGAACTGTTCGATACGATGAAGCGCAGGCTGGGGGAAAAACAGGTGGTTGCGGAGGATCTGGGCTTTTTGACCCAGTCCGTGAAAGATCTGGTGAAGCAGACAGGTTACCCGGGAATGAAGGTACTGCAGTTTGCTTTTGATTCTGATGTCTATAATGATTATCTGCCCCACAATTATGAAAAAAACTGTGTGGTCTATACCGGGACCCATGATAACGATACGACTGTGGGATGGCTTGCGGAAAGTCCCGAAAAGCGCAGAAGATTCATATATGAATATTTTGGCATAAAGGAAGAAGAAAAGGAACCCCAGAACAAACTGATCCGTGCCGCCCTGTCCAGCGCAGCGGACACAGCTGTCATTCCCATGCAGGATCATCTTGGGCTTGGCAAGGAGGCCAGGATCAATACTCCTTCCACTTTGGGGGATAATTGGAAATGGAGAATGGATAAGGATGCTCTGACAGAAGAACTTGCGGGCAGGATCAGACAGCTTGTAAAGCTGTACGGAAGATAAAAACGGATCGCAAGCCCAGGGTCGGACGATCCGGGGGCGGACGATCCCCAACTTTGTTCAGGGCTTGTATTTCCTGGTGGACAGATAGGAGTTGTGATATTCCTGTCTGTAAGTCACATCCTCGTCAAACCATTCCGGAGGCTGGAAGGCTACGGCTGCTTCTCTGCTGCCGAATTCCACCTCAGCCATAATGAGGGGGGCAAGGGGCGGATGAAACACATCCAGTTCGATGGTCAGGGTATAATCTTCCGGAGGCGTGGGCCAGCCCTCATGAAAGCCGGGATGCTTTAAGGGGATGAGGTAACGGGTCTTGGAAATGATGTTGCCGTCCGCCTTGTCCCGCAGATGATAGTAGGCGTTGCGGTTCAGAGGGAGATTGCTTTCCTCCCTTGCCATCATGCCCCGTCCTTTATAGGTCATATAATATTCATCGTCCTGCTTGCGCACCCGGATGACAGGATCCGTATTCAGATATGCCTGCTCGATCTCATGATGCGGGTACTGCTCCAGGTTATCCGGAAGCTTTTTGATCGTAAATTTGCGTTCTATTTCCATTCTTTTTATTTTCCCTCACATTCTGCCGCCGATCAGGCGGCATTTGATCTTTCTCTCTCTGCCTGCGCCGACAGGCGCCCTTGACTCTTTTTATGCTTTCCCGTGGTCGAAATCATCTCTGTACCCGGAAATTGGCGGGGACGCTGTTTTTATTATAGCCGTTATGGTTTTAGAATGCAATGAAATAATTCTAAAATGTAGTGACAGATTGGGAAAAAGAATTTATAATGAAAATGATGTTTCATAAATATGGATCATGGAAAGGGAGGTTTCGAAAATGGAAAAGCTTGCTGTTTTCCTGGCGGAGGGCTTTGAGGAAATAGAAGGGCTGACTGTGGTGGATCTTTGCCGCAGGGCGGGTCTCAGCATTACGACGGCCGCCATTGACAGTTCTCTTATGGTAAAGGGGTCTCATGGCATCCGGGTTGAGGCGGATACGCTGCTTGAAAAGCTGGATTTTGATGAGATGGATATGCTGATCCTTCCCGGCGGAAAGCTGGGAACCCAGAATTTGGAGGGCTGCGGTCCGTTAATGGAAAAGCTGGATGCCTTTTTTAAGGGCGGAAAATGTGTGGCTGCCATCTGCGCCGCTCCCACTATTCTGGGTCACAGGGGGATTCTGGAGGGAAAGACCGCCTGCTGTTATCCGGGGCTTGAGGATCAGCTGCGGGGGGCAAAGGTGGTGTATGAGCCTGCCGTGACCGATGGAAATGTGATCACGGGGAGAGGAATGGGCTGTTCTGTTCCTTTTGCACTTAAAATCATTGAGGCCTGCTGCGGGCAGGAGAAAGCGGAGCAGATCGCGAAGCAGGTTGTTTTTCAGAAATGATCAGAAAAGATACTTATTGGCTTTGGAATGGAGACAAAATGGAAGACTATCGGCAGACAGCAAGGGAAATGCTGGATTTTATCGAGAAGAGTCCCACCTGTTTTCATGCGGTGGGGAATCTTGTGCAGATGCTTGAGCGCGCGGGATATCGCAGACTGGCGGAAGAGGAGGACTGGAGCCGGGCGGACTGTGTTTGCGCCTGGAAGGAAGGGGCTGACCGGGAGCCGGGCAGATTCTATGTTACCAGGAATGATTCTTCCCTGATGGCTTTTCAGGTTCCCGTTAAAAGGAAGGATCAGGAGGGACCTTTCTGGAAGGGATTTCATATCGCAGCGGCCCACAGCGATTCCCCCTCTTTTAAGGTAAAGGAATCTCCGGAGATCGCGGTGGAGGATCAGTACGTAAAGCTGAACACAGAAAAATATGGAGGCATGATCCTTTCCACCTGGCTGGACAGGCCCCTGTCCGTTGCAGGAAGACTGGTGGTGAGTACGGATTCCGGCCTGGAGAGCAGACTGGTGAATCTGGATCGGGATCTGTTAGTGATCCCCAATCTGGCTATCCACATGAACCGGGATATGAATCATGGAATAGAGTACAATCCCCAGACGGATATGCTTCCGCTTTTCGGCGATGGAAGTACGGAAAAGGGGGCTTTTCTAAAAATGCTTGCGGCGGCAGCGGGAGCGGATCCGGAAAGAGTCCTGGGACATGATCTGTTTCTCTATGTGAGGGATCGGGGAAGAATCCTGGGAGCGGAGGGACAGTTTGTCCTGTCTTCGAGACTGGACGATCTCCAAAGCGTATATTCCGGGATACGGGCTTTTCTGGCGAGCACGCCGAAGGAATATTTGAACGTCTGCGCGGTCTTCGACAATGAAGAGGTGGGAAGCGGGACTAAGCAGGGGGCGGATTCCACCTTCCTGGAGGACTGCCTGAAAAGATTGTGCGGGGCGCTGGGAGGATCGGAAAGCGATTATCACCGATGTGTGGCAGGCGGTTTCCTGATCTCGGCCGACAACGCCCATGCGGTGCATCCCAATCATCCGGAAAAGGCGGACCCTACGAATCGTCCTTATTTAAACGGGGGGATCGTGATCAAATACCAGGGCAGTCAAAAATATACCACGGATGCGGTTTCCGCTGCCAGGATGAAAAACTATTGCAAACGGGCGGGGGTACCCTGGCAGACCTACGCAAACCGCTCTGATATTCCAGGGGGATCTACATTGGGAAATATTTCTGCCGCCCATGTATCCATTTCCTCGGTGGATATCGGCCTTCCTCAGCTGGCGATGCATTCCGCAGTGGAGACCGCGGGAAGCAGGGATACGGAATACGCCATTTCTGCATTGAAGTGTTTTTATGAGGAATAGCCGGGATCAGGAATCCTGCAGACAGTTGCTGCGGTATTCCCTCGGAGTACAATGCAGATATTGTTTAAATTTTTTATTGAAATAACTTGGGCTGTTGAAGCCCACGGAGGCGGCGAGATCGGAGATGTTTCCCATCGCCGCCTTTTCCGTCTGCAGAAGGGCGGCCGCTTTAAGAACGCGGAGCTTGAGCAGATATTCAAAAGGAGTCACGCCCAGAACACGTTTAAAGCAGCGGCAGCATTCGCTGTTGCTGGTGTGAATGGCGCCGGCAATGTCTTCCAGGGTGACAGACTCTGAAAAATGTTCGTTGATATAATCCAGGGCGAGTCTGATGCGTTGGTTATCATAGTGGGATAAATGCCTGGGCTCCTGGGACTGTTCCCGGGCGTAAAAAGAGACCAGGTATTTCCAGAATTTGTAAAGCATGGCTCCCACATCTAATTCATGTCCGGGAGCCTGACTTCTGACCGCCGGGAGCAGCTGCTTTAATAAAAGAAGCATGTCGGCAGTTTCATTGTTCTCTTTATCCAGAATAAGGTAATGCAGGCGCGGAGCGCTTAAAATGGGAGAAAGGTATTGCTCGGCGAAGTTTCCTTCCGGATGTGGAAAGATGATGTCGGGCAGGAACCGGAGGGCAGCGAGGCGGAAGGTGAATCCGGGTCTGGCGGAATGAAGGGCGTGGAGCACATTCCGGTTGAGAAAAAGCCCCTGGTCCGCCTGTAAAAGGAGATTCTGGTCATCTACCTGTATGAAGCATGTGCCTGATTCCACAAAAAGCAGTTCCAGATCCTCATGCCAGTGACAATGAACAGGGATCCTGTCGATGCCGGAAGAATGGTAACTGAAAAGTTGTACCGGATAATTTGGATCCGGATAGGAGATATGGGGGTGCGTCATGGAAACTGCCTCCTTTGGCTGCCTGTCGGTATCGTTCGCCACATTCTGGAGTTTATTATACCATAAGTGCTGGAAAAACAGGAATACTTTAATTGCTGTTTTTTAGAGCGGCAGGGAATCCCTGAGACAAAGGGCGCCGAAACCCGCTCTGTTATTGGGGTAAATGTTTTCTCCGCGGATGGGGCGGGCGCCGCCCCTGAGGTAAGCTTTAACCTTTTCCCCATAGAGAAAAGGATCGTTGGAGTTCACGATCCCCCATTCCATCATCAGAGCTGCGCAGCCGCTGACAATGGGAGCGGCAAAAGAGGTTCCGGTGACGGGCAGATAGCCTCCGTACAGGTCCGGAGCCAGGACATTAACGCCCGGAGCCA
Organism: uncultured Lachnospiraceae bacterium; assembly: GCA_947589095.1. GTDB lineage: Bacteria > Bacillota > Clostridia > Lachnospirales > Lachnospiraceae > UBA3402. The sequence continues at coordinate 14,173 of CANQBX010000051.1, read as the reverse complement.
CAAGATCCGGCTTGGTCAAGCCCGCATTTAGAATGCCGATGGCGCGGCCGGCATTTGCATAACCTCTTCCTGAGAAGTCCGCATAGGAGTCGTAGGAACTGTCGTATGCGCCGACTGTAATAACCCTGGCAGCCGTGGATGGGATCGTAAGTGTAATGTCCGGGGTAGGATTGGAAAAGCCTGTTCCGATGCTTCTGGCAGCGCTGACAGGAAGGTAGAAATGATATTCGCCCGCCACAGTTTTGATCGGTTCTATGATGATCTGCCAAATCCCGCTGTTGATATAAGGACCGGAGACAGGAAACAGCTCGAAATAAATCTCCTGGTCCACGGAGTAAGGAGTTGGTTCCCCGAGATAAATGAGAATTTCCGTATCCTCCATGCGCAGGGTGTATTTTTCCGGGGAAAGGGTATCCGGAAGTTTTCTGGTGATCCCGCCGGGGGAGCGCAGGCTGATGCGGTAAACGTCAGCATAATGTTTCCAGAGCTGGATGCTTAAGGAACGCTCGTAATTGGCCACAGTCAATTCTGTAACAGGATTTTGGATCACATTGCCCTGGGCGTGACCGGAGGAGTTCCCTTCATTTCCGCTGCCCACACAAATGGTCGTCCTGCCGATCTCAGAGGCGTTGTCCAGAAAACGTTCCAACAGGGAACTGCCGTTATGGGCTCCATAGCTGTTGCCGAAGCTCAGATTGATGACCAGGGGCATATTGAATTCCAGAGCCTTACGGACAGCATAGGTTACGCCCCGCATGATCTCGGTGGTGCTGGGGAATCCGTCTTCATCAGGCAGTCCCAGCTTGACGATCAGAAGACTGCTTTCCGGCGCGACTCCTGTTGCCCCGGAGGCGGCGATTCCGGCTACGGCGGTTCCGTGACCGCTTGCATCAATGCTGGGGACCAGGCTCAGGGAAACGATTGGGCTGCTCTGGGACAGGGCTGTATTTATCTGAGAACTGTTAAATTCCACTCCCAGCAGGAAACCTTCAGGCGGACGGCGCAGCAGGGCGTCATGAAAAGCAGCGGGGATATTGGAGAAAGGTGTATCTTCGGAAGCCGGAGAAGAGGGCTGCAGGGTCTGGTCCCAGAGGCAGAGGATCCTTGTGGTACCGTCTGGATTACGGAAGTCCTGTCTGCTGTAATCGATTCCGGAGTCCAGCACCGCAATCAGGACGCCTTTTCCGGACAGACCCGGCTCCCTGAGAGTGACAGGCAGAATACAGGAGGAAGCGCCGATGTCGGGTTCCACGCACGTCCGGAGCTCATCCCGGAGACTGCTCTCTTCGTTGTAATAATATCGTTTTGGCTTTTCCACGTATTCGATCTCGGGCAGCCCGGCAATAGCTTCCACCTGGTTTTCCGGAACAGTCAGGATGGCGTAGCCTGCGATCAGAGGTTCCGTAAGGATCCCGAAGGCTTTCAGCCGGTCCAGAGTACCGTTATATTTTACGATCAGTTCCCAGCTTTTATTTCCAGCGTCGAATCCCACGTTGAGAGAATCCGTCAGCCTGCGGGTCTCTTCGGGCGTTTCAAGGGCAAGGTTCAGAAGATTTTCCAGTTTTTGGCTCATAGGGTTTCCATCAGTCTTTGATGAAGGTTTTTTATAATATATTTTTATACCCCTTGTCAAATGTTCAAAAATAGAATAATATGGAACTATCATACAAAAAAGAAAGGAAGGGAAAACAATGGGATTTTTAACAGGTAAGACAGCGATTATCACCGGTGCAGGCCGGGCTGCCCTGCGTGATGGTAGATGCGGTTCTATCGGTTACGGCATCGCCACCGCTTATGCGAAGGAAGGCGCCAATCTGGTGATCACGGGACGGAATGTGAAAAAGCTGGAGGATGCCAAGGAAGAGCTGGAGCGTCTTTATGGGATCAAGGTGCTGATCGTTCAGGCCGATGTGAATGCTGGGGCGGACAACGAGGCTGTTGTAGGAGAGGTGGTTAAACAGACCATAGATACCTTTGGCAGGATCGACGTGCTCATCAATAATGCCCAGGCTTCTGCTTCCGGCGTTACCCTTGCCGACCATACCACGGCGCAGTTCGATCTCGCGATTTATTCCGGCCTTTATGCCGTATTCTATTATATGAAGGCATGTTATCCTTATCTGAAGGAGACAAAGGGAACTGTGATCAATTTCGCTTCCGGCGCCGGCCTGTTCGGCAATTTCGGACAGTGCGCATATGCCGCTGCCAAGGAGGGCATCAGAGGTCTGACCCGTGTGGCTGCTACCGAGTGGGGCAAGGACGGCATCAACGTGAACATCATTTGCCCTCTGGCATGGACCGCACAGCTTGAGAACTTCCAGCTGGCATATCCTGAAGCCTTTGAGAAGAATGTTCATATGCCTCCTATGGGTCATTACGGTGATTCCGAGATGGAGATCGGCCGGGTATGCGTACAGCTGGCATCTCCTGATTTCAAGTATCTTACCGGCGAGACCCTCACCTTAGAGGGCGGCATGGGACTGAGACCGTAAGGGGACAGAATTTTGGGGAGTGCAGGAAATGCACTCCCCATTTTGGTACGTTCGCGGTTTCTGACAGATGTGCCGATTTACAGCCTTGCATCCCAGCGTCCGCAGAATACGGTGTCATTGGCCGTGCCCTTGAATTCGCTTTTTCCGCAGATCTTTTCGATACATGCCCGGATATGGGTGCGGTTGGGCCCATAGGCGTTGATAAAGGTATGGAGCTGGGGCACGTCGATCAGATGATTGGTATAGTTTAAGCTGATGCCGATGGTGGGAACCTCCATGTTGTACCAGGGCAGCTCCCGGCTGTGATTGGCGCTCCAGCGCAGCCGCACGTCATTTTCCTGGGCGTAGCCCTTCACATTGATCACTAAGAAGACCACATCATGGCTGGCATTGAATTCCCGGCGGTTGGCGTTGCCCATCATAATGCCCATGTTCCTGGGGGACACGCCGTTTTCCACCTCCAGGTCGTGGAAATTAGGACATACGTCTACATGGAAGCCTGCCCGTTCCAGCTCCTCGATGACAACCTGTTTCACAGGGTCTCCCGCATAGCCTTTGCTGGTGGGCGTGGACTGCACATAGACCAGATAGGCGTTTTTCTGCTTCTCAGGATCAATGGGCAGATGGTGGTCCGTATCCTTTACCAGAGTGATGCAGGTATCGGCGGCCTGTTCTGTATAGGACTTATGCTCCTGACAGCCCACCCATTTGTCTATCAGGGAGGGATCGGGGATCCGGACATTCTCTTCATATAGATGCAGGTGGGCTTTCAGACCGATGATCCGGTGAAGGGCGTCGGAAAGCCTCTCTTCCGTGATGATTCCCTTTTCAATGCCCGCCTTCATGAATTCGTAGTCCTCCTGGGTATCTCCTGTGAACAGGAACATATCTGCGCCTGCGGCAATGGCGCCGGGAACAGCGTCCTCTCTGCGGGTCATGGCGGTGAGCCCTACCATATGGGAGGCATCCGTGGTGATGACGCCGTTGAAGCCCATTTCTCCCCGCAGCAGGTCGGTCATAAGCTCAGAGGCGGCGGTAGCGGGCATGATATCGCGTTCCGCGATGCCGGGACGGAGGTGTCTGCTCATGGCAGGAAGTGCGATATGACCCACCATAATGGACTCCAGCCCCTCATCGATCAGGGTCTGATAAACCCTGCGGAAGCTGTTGTTCCATTCCTCTACGCTTAAGGTATTTACCCCCAGGGCGAGGTGCTGGTCCAGTTCCTCCACGCCGTCGCCGGGGAAGTGCTTGCAGCAGGCCGCCATGTTGGGATTGGCGTCCTTGATGCCCTTTATGTAGGCCCGGCAGTTGTTGATGACCACATCCGCATTATCCCCGAAGGAACGGGTATTGACGATGGTATTGCGCCAGTTCATGAAAATATCCGCAACGGGGTTGAACATCCAGTTGACGCCGATGGCAGTGGCTTCCCGTCCTGCCACCAGTCCCATGTGGTAAGCGTTTTCATATCCTTCTCCGGCGCCGGCTTCCGCCGCGGTAGCCACAAAGGTGCCTTCCCCGGGAAGCGCCCCGATTCCGCCGTCATCGCAGTTGGCGGCGATCAAAAGAGGGATTTTGCTGTATTTTTGTGCGGTGGTATTATTGTTGTAAACGCTCTTAGCGTCGCCGCCCTGCCAGCGCAGTCCGCCCTGGTGCCAGCTTTCCATCTCGTCCCGGATGGCTTCCTCCGTGCTGTTTGAGCCCACGCGCATACGGATGAACAGCTGCCCGATCTTCTCCTCCAGTGTCATGGAAGCGATAGTATCTTCCACCCATTTGATTTGTTCGTCGTTCAGATAGAACGGCTTCTCCTTTAAATTGACCATAAGTAACCCTCCAGTTTTATTTCTTTCGAATGTGAAATTTTCTCGGAAATTCACAATCTTTATTATAAATATCCCATATTTTTCGTCAGATTGCAAGAACTTTTCTTTCTTATGCAGAGATATTGGCTGAGGGAGCGCCATTTAATGAGCAAAGGAGTCGCGTGGCGACGGAAAGCACGATAGCGCGGCTTTGCAGGCCGAATTCATTCGGCATGGGTGCGGCTGAACTGTTACATATTGGGAGAGGCGTTTCAAAGAATGTGCTTGCGAAAATGTGCGTATCAGGCTATGATAATAGATATCGGACAGGAAGATGGGAGGAAGAAAAATGGAATTTTTACGGTTTCTGGAAAGCATCCGTAATCCTATTATGACGGCGTTTTTTTCTGCGATCACATATTGCGGCGACGAGATATTCTTTATGGTGCTGGCGATCACGGTATTCTGGTGCTTCAGCAAACGAGGCGGTTATTATATTTTGTTCGTGGGCTTCTTAGGCACGATTGGGAATCAGTTTCTGAAGCTTTGCTTCCGGATACCCCGTCCCTGGATACTGGATCCCGGATTTACCATTGTGGAAAGCGCCCGTGCCGCGGCAACAGGGTATTCCTTTCCCTCCGGCCATACCCAGAATATTGTAGGGACAATGACCTGTATGATCCTTATGACGAAAAAAAAGTGGATGCGCGTCATGGCGGCCGCTTTGCTGCTTCTGGTGCCCTTTTCCAGGATGTACCTGGGATGTCATACGCCCCTGGATGTGGGAGTCGCCTTTTTTCTGGCGCTGCTCCTTGCCTTTGCCCTGTTTCCGGCGATGAAAAAGAGCCGGGAGAATCCTAAGGTTCTCTGGCTGTTGTTATTTATATCAGCGGCAGTCGCCTTGTTCTATTGGGGATTTGTGACCTTTTATCAGTTCCCCGCAGATATTGATATGGAGAACCTGAATTCCGGGATAAAAAACGCTTATACCCTGTTGGGGTGTCTGTTGGGGCTGATAGCGTCAAAGGCGCTGGACGACAGATACATTCATTTTCAGGTGGAGGCAGTCTGGTGGGCGCAGATCCTCAAGGTTGTCCTTGGGCTTCTCCTTCTGCTTGGGATCAGGGTTTTGCTGAAGGCTCCCCTGCGCCTCATACTGCCCGCGTATCCGGCGGATCTGGTCAGATATTTTCTCATGGTGCTGTTTGCCGGCGCAGTATGGCCTCTGACGTTTTCTTGGTTTAAAAGGCTGGAAAAAGAGGGAGCGGCAGCCGGAAAGGGCAGTTTGGGAAAAGCCGGCTGAGGGAAGGTTCGCTCTGGGCGGTCCGTCCTGTTTTTGTCCTGTTTCTGCCGGGAGTGCGCCGCCTTGTTTCAGTGTGGACATTTCCTGGAAAGTCTGGTACAATGATTCTGCTGGCGCAGAATCCAAGCCGATGTAATCGGCTTGCCGCCTTTTTAACGGCGGGGCTTTTTTATGAAGGGTAATTTAGAAGAGTAAAGGAGAAAGGGTTTCTGAAAAGGGAGAATTTGAAAAGAAAAAATCCGAAAAGCATAAATCTGAAAAAAGAAAACCTGAAGAAAGATATATTGTCGGGGATCGTGGTGGCTCTGATCTCCATTCCCATATCCATGGGATATGCGCAGATCGCGGGGCTTTCGGTGGAATATGGCCTTTATGGTTCCGTATTCCCGGTGTTGGTCTATGCTCTCTTGACATCTTCTCCTCAGTTTGTTTTTGGCGTGGATGCGACTCCGGCTGCGCTGGTGGGAGGAACGCTTGTGAGCCTGGGGGTTGCATCGGGTTCTCCGGAAGCGGCGGCGCTAGTTCCTGTGATCACTTTGGTCACGGCGTGCTGGCTGCTTCTTTTTTACTTTATGAAAGCCGGGAGGCTGGTGAATTATATTTCCCAGCCGGTAATGGGAGGGTTTATCTCCGGGATCGGCTGTACCATCATTCTGATGCAGGTGCCGAAGCTTTTTGGGGGCAATGCCGGTACAGGGGAACTGTTTGTGCTGCTGTACCATATCTGGCAGGAGCTGTCTTCTTTCAATGTCCTGTCGGCGGTCCTGGGGGCAGGATGCATTGTGATCCTCCAGGTGATCAGGAAAAAAGCGCCGAAGATACCCATGTCGGTGATCCTGATGTTTTTGGGAGCAGGGCTTACGGCGGTCTGTCATCTGGAGCGGTATGGCGTGAAGCTGCTTCCCCAGGTGGTCTCGGGACTGCCTGAAATCGTACTGCCGGATCTGTCGCTGCTTTTGCCTGATATGGGGGAGCTGCTGATCCTTACTCTGACCATTGCCCTTGTGATCATGGCGCAGACCCTGCTTGCCACCAGTAATTATGCTCTGAAATACAATTATAAGATCGACTGCAACAGGGAAGTGCTGGCCTATGCTGCGGGCAACGCAGCCAGCGCGCTGGTGGGGTGCTGCCCGGTCAATGGAAGTGTGTCAAGGAGCGGGATCGCGGACCAATATGGCTGCAAATCCCAGCTGATGTCCGTTATCGCCGGTCTCACCATGATTCTGGTGCTGCTTTTCGGAACCAGGTTCCTGAAGTTCCTGCCTGTTCCTGTCCTGACGGGGATCGTCATTTCTGCCCTGATGGGAATCCTGGAGTTCGGCATCGCAAAAAAGGCCTGGAAGGCGGATAAGCAGGAATTCGCCATCTTTATGGCTGCGTTTCTTGGAGTCCTCTTTTTTGGAACGATCTATGGAGTGATCATCGGGGTGATCCTGTCTTTCCTTGCGGTGATCTTCCGGGCGGTGGTTCCTCCCAAGGCGTTTCTAGGGATCATTCCCGGTCACGAGGGACTTCATGATCTGAGCCGTTATAAAAATGCGTATCCTATAAAACATACTGTTATCTATCGTTTCAGCGGAAATCTTTTCTTTGCCAATATCGGTGCGTTTCAGGAGGATATTGAAAACGCCCTGAGGGAGGATACCGGACAGGTGATCGTGGATGCCAGGGGGATCGGAAGCATTGATATCACGGCGGCGGAGCGTCTGGTGATCCTGAAGAGAAACCTGAAAGAAAAAGGAGTGGGTTTTTATCTGACGGAGCATGCTGATGTGGTAAACGATCAGCTCAGGGCTTTTGGGGCAGGGAGCCTGATAGAGGAAGGAGCGGTGAGAAGAACCGTGTCCCTTGCCCTGCGGGCTGCGGGGGTGGAGAAGCCCTATCCTCTGGAAGGAATTTCGCAGGAAGAGGAATACCGATATGTGGAAGCGAATGAACGCCTCGCAGAGTTTGAGTGGGCTTTTGGGGAAGGCGCATGGGAGAGGATGGAGGCACTGGCGGCAGAGATCGCGGAAAAGCTTGTGCATTCCGGAGACTACAGCCTGGAAAATATTGTGAGTTCAGAGAAAAACGCATCCTGGGGGCGCGTGGGTCTTTTCGACGAGGATGAGCTGCTGAACCGGATGGAACTGTATTTTGCCAGACTGGAGGAAATGGATGCTTCTGAGATCCGGGAGATTGAAAAGAGGCTGGAGCAGCGCCGCAGGATCGTGGAAGAAAAGGTGAAGGAGCTGAGCCCGGAGGCGCTGGAGCTTCTCCGGTACCAGCGTAAGAAAGCTGAGGAGCGCCTGAAGGAAAAGAAGCCGGAATACTATAAGCGTTATCTTGAGTCGAAATACAAGCTTGAGGCGAAAAACAGTCCTGAGACGAAAAACAGTCCTGATTTAAAATACAAAAATGAAAAATAAACTGGAGGAATATGCATGAAAACGAGACTGCTTGGGAAAACAGGTTTGATGGTGAGTGAGATCGGGTTTGGCGGGGAATGGCTGGAGCGCCATCCGGAGGATGAATCCGCAGAGCTTCTTCGGTATGCGGGGGAGCAGGGCATCAATATCATCGACTGCTGGATGCCGGATCCGAAATCCAGGGATATCATCGGAAAGGCGATTGCCGGGAACAGGGAGAAGTGGTACATTCAGGGACATCTGGGCTCCACCTGGCAGAAGGGTCAGTATGTGCGCACCCGGGATGTGAAATACGTGAAGCCCGCCTTTGAAGATCTTCTTGCAAGGCTTGGGACGGATTATATCGATCTGGGGATGATCCATTATGTGGATACGACGGAGGACTGGGAGAGTCTTCAGAACTCCGAATATATGGAATATGTAAGGGAATTAAAGGCGGCAGGCCGGATCCGCCATATCGGCATGAGCTCCCATAACCCCGAGACCGCAAAGCTGGCAGTGGAGTCCGGTCTCATCGAGATGCTGCTTTTCAGCGTCAACCCCGCCTTCGATATGCTGCCTGCGGGCGAGGACCTGGATGAGCTGCTTTCAGAAGGCTATCAGTACGCCCAGGGGCTTTCCGGCATCGATCAGGACAGGGCGGAATTATACAGGCTCTGTGAGGAAAAAAATGTGGGGATCACCGTTATGAAGGGATTCGCGGGAGGAAGATTGTTTGATGAAAAGCGCTCGCCCTTCGGGGTGGCCCTTACGCCCATGCAGTGTATCCATTACGCTCTGACCCGTCCCGGAGTGTCCTCAATCTTATGCGGCTTCGATACAAAGGAGCAGGTGGATCAGGCGGTGTCCTATGAGACGGGGACGGATGCGGAAAAGGACTACGCTTCGGTTCTCGCCAACGCTCCTTTTCACTCTTACAGAGGGGAATGTACCTATTGCGGTCACTGCAAGCCTTGTCCTGTCAGTCTGGACATCGCCATGATCAATAAATATTACGATCTGGCGGCAATGCAGCCCAAGGTGCCGGAGACGATCCGTTCCCATTATATGCTGCTTCCCCATAAAGCTTCGGAATGTGTGGGCTGCCGGGCATGTGAGTCCAGGTGTCCTTTCGGGGTTCCTGTGGCGGAGCGGATGAAGAAAACAGCGGAATTGTTCGGCTGCTGAGAATGTGCCGGAATGGAGGTGATTGTCCATGGAACCGATGGATCTGATCAGGGATATGTTTTCAATGGACTGTTCGATCGAAACAGTATTACATATGGTGATGGCGCATTTTGATCTGCCGGAAGAGAAAGCGCAGGCTTTGCTGGATGAATACTTTGAGATCGTGGAAGGAATGAGCTGAAGATTTTGAAATACGAAAATATTACGAGGGCCGTTTTTCGAAACCGTCCTAACCGTTTTATCGCGGAGGTGGAGATCGGCGGACAAAAAGAGATCGTCCATGTAAAAAATACCGGCAGATGCAGGGAACTTTTGATCCCGGGATGCGAGGTATGGCTGACCGCCCCGGGAACCCCGGGCAGGAAGACTAAGTTCGATCTGGTGGCGGTGCGCAAGAGAAACGGCGTCCTTTTTAACATCGACAGCCAGGCGCCCAACAGGGCGGTAAAGGAGTGGCTGGAAGATCAGGGCTTTGACAGGGTCGTTCCGGAGTATACTTATGGGGATTCCCGCATCGACTTTTATCTGGAGAAAAATGCCGGCGGGGAGTTTCCTGAGCGGTATCTGATGGAGGTAAAGGGCTGTACCCTCGAGGCGGATGGCGTGGGATATTTCCCGGACGCTCCCACGGAGCGGGGCGTGAAGCATATCCGGGAGCTGATCAGGGCAAAGGAGGCGGGATATCATGCGATCCTGGCTTTTGTGATACAGATGGACGGCGTAAAGGAAGTCCGGCCGAACACAGAGACCCACCCCCAGTTCGGGACAGCCATGGAGGAAGCCCGGGCGGCAGGGGTGGAGATCCTCTTCCTCACCTGTCATGTGGAGCCGGACAGGATGACCATAAATGGAATATATCACGACAAAAAATGTAAATGACGATTGAAATATTCAAAAACAGCTTTCGCGGCGAAATTTCTGCAAGGCTGTTTTTTGATAGCCTGCCGAATTTGCCTGTACCGTATTTATTCGGATATAGGCAGGTAAGGCAGATTATTTTTCTTGATTCTCAACCATACCTTATCTTTATAATGTGTCCTGTAAGATATCTTATGAGAGGACATTTGGGCTTTTCATTTTGCAATTCCTGAATTACTTTTGACTCCCGAATCATGATTTGGAGAGAGGGGAAGAGTAAAAAATGAAGATCGGAGATTTTGCCAGGTTATGCGGCACCCGGATTTCCATCCTGCAGCATTACGATAAGGTCGGGGTGCTGCGGCCCATGTATACCGACCGGTTTACGAATTATCGGTACTATCCTCAGACAGGGGAAACCACGTCCCTGGTGATGCGTAAGGTTGACAGCAGGCGTTATTCCGCCAAAGAGATTGCCCGGAAAGATGATATCAACAAACCTTTTCTGACCGATAAAAGGGTCATCGGAAAATGGAAGAGCTGCGGCTATCTGGATGCTTCCTTCGGAAAGGACAGAATCTTCCATCCCGCCAGGCTTCAAATGTTTGAACCGTTTTTGTTTTTCAAGGAAATTCTGTTTTCAGAAGGCGGGCACTGTTCCTCCCTGTATGGGGAAAAATGGATACAGGGGGACGATATGCAGGTCTGGACGAAGGGGTATGTACTGCGGAAATGGGACAGCGCCGCCTGCGCCTATGAGATCAGGCGGGCAGAAGGCAGGGAGTATCTCATCATGGAGTGGAAGAGCGGTGATTACATCTGGGGCAGCTATGAGACGGATTATTATGTGTTTTTAAGGGAAGGGGAGGGAGAAAATACATCGGTGAGTTAGGGTGAGATGTTGAAAAACAGAGATCGGCAAAATATTTAATTTTAAAAGAAAAAACAATTGGAATAATTGCCGATAGTATGCTATACTAAATTTAGCATATTTAATATGTTATCCTGATAGCGCATGATACGAATAGTATGTTATGCTATGGAAAAGCTTCATGCGGTTATCACCCGAAATGAGCGGAGAGACTCTATGAGATATCTTTCAGTTGCGGAAATGGCGAAGAAATGGGCTGTATCTGAACGCAGCGTGAGAAATTACTGTGCAGAAGGACGGGTGGACGGGGCGTTCCTTGCAGGCAAGACCTGGAACATTCCTGAAAATGCGGGAAAGCCAGACCGCGCAAATAAGCGAAAGGGGCCGCAGGAAACTTTGCTGGACATCCTGAAGGAACAGAAAACGAACAAATTCCCTGGAGGTATTTATCATAAGACCCAGATCGAGCTTACCTACAACTCAAATCATATGGAAGGCAGCAGTCTGACCCACGATCAGACCAGGTATATTTTTGAAACCAATACCATTGGAGTGGAAAATGAAGCGCTGAATGTGGACGATATCATAGAAACGGCAAATCATTTCCGCTGTGTCGACATGATGATCGATCAGGCAAAAGCAGCGCTGACGGAGGGGCTGATCAAGGAACTCCATTTGACTTTGAAGAACGGAACCAGTGATTCCAGAAAAGACTGGTTTGCGGTGGGTGACTATAAAAAGCTGCCAAATGAGGTTGGGGGCATGGACACGACTCTCCCGGAAGAGGTTGCCCACAAGATGAAAGCCCTGTTGAAGGACTATAATGGCAGGAGAGAAAAGACTTTAGAGGACATTCTGGATTTTCATGTGCAGTTTGAAAGGATTCATCCTTTTCAGGACGGCAACGGACGGGTCGGCAGGCTGATTCTGTTCAAGGAATGTCTGAAATATCAAATTGTTCCGTTTATTATTGAGGATAACCTGAAGCTGTTCTATTACCGCGGGTTAAAGGAGTGGAGCCGGGAAAAAGGCTATCTGTTGGATACCTGCCTGACAGCGCAGGATCGGTATAAGGCTTATTTGGATTATTTCAGGATCCCATATTAAAAAGTTCGGTTAGAGTAAGAATAAAATTAGAAAAAGAAGCTGAAAAAGTAAATTTAAAAAATGAGATCAAAATTAGTCAAGCGCGATTTGCCGAATCGTACTTGACTAATTATCTTTTTGCGTGATATTTTGACGCAAATTTTGCATAATTTTTTGCATGGCGTATTGAAATCTTAAGGTTTTGCTGTAAAGGAATAAACCTCCACCAGCGCTGTCGTTTCCAAGTTGCCCTGAGCAGATAATTCCAGCGCCTTTTTTGCGGCATCCTGTTTCTGCCCCTCGGGTGTTGCGGCGTCGTACTGCGCGTATAATCCGATCAGCGTCCCGGTAAAGCATTTTCCGGCGTCCGCCCTGGTTAAAACAGGAATGGTCCCCGCCTGCAGATATTCCCCATCGTTGATGGAATAAAAAAGTTCATAGCTTGTTTTGGAGGCTCTGATCCGGAGGGCGAGGATTCCTTCCGGCAAGGGCTTCCGGATGGGCTCCATGCCATTGTCATTTTTTGAAATCAGGAGATAATCCTGGTCATGCTCGCGTTTTTTGTTGAAACTATAATACCCTCTGCCGGAAATATAGATTGTGATCCCTGCTTCGTCGCCATCCTTTTGTGGCCGGAAGTCCAGCCTGGCGGTGATAGTGCAGTCGATATCGGGCTGGCGGATAGCCAGGAAGGTAGGAGAACCTGTTTCAGCGGATATTTTTACGGGAGTGGGCCTTAAAAACAAACGTCCGTCCCGCAATATATAATTTTCCCATACAGGCTTCCGCAAAAACAGCCACTTCCGCTCAATGCGGCTGAAATCCGCCCTCCATTCCGAAAGAGGGTTTTGCGGAGCAGTCAAAGGTCCTTCCCATTGGATATGGGAAGCTCCGTCGGCGATTTTCGGCCATCCATTTTCCCATTTTACAGGCAGCAGGAAGGTTTCCCGTCCCATGTGGGAGTACCACTCCCCGTCGGGTCGGGCGGCAGGAGAAATCTTTTGCGCCTGGACTGGATGTTGTGGATCGTATTTTACCCCGTCAGGCCGGGTAGCAAGGTGGACAAGCCACCAGTTCCCTTCGGTATCCTCCGTCAGGTCCCCGTGTCCGCTGCAGGCGACGGATGGATCCTGGCCGTATCGGTTGGTCAGAATGGGATTCGCCTCACAATTCTCATAGGGTCCCCATACACTGTGGCTTCGCCCGGCGGTGATCATATGCCCCTGCCCGGTTCCGCCTTCTGCAGCCAGGATGTAATACCAGTCTCCGATATGGTAAATATGGGGAGATTCGAGATACTGGGGGCGTTCGGCGCTGGCGCCGTTCCACACGGTTCGGATGTCGCTTAGAAGGACTCCGGTTTCCACATCGATTTTCGCCATTTGGATCGCTCCATTGCCGTCCTGATCGTGCCAGTTTGTGCAATAATAAGCCTTGTTATCGTCAAAGAGGATGGAGGGATCGATGCCTCCGATGTCCACCTTTACCGGATCGGACCAGTCGGTGGAAGGATCCTCGGAGCTTACGATGAAGTTGCCGTAATCCATAAATTTGGCGGTAACATAAAACCTGCGGTCATGGAAACGGATGGTAGGCGCCCAGATCCCTTTGTCCGGCTGAGCAATCTCAAAGGGCAGCTGTTCGGCGCGCTCAATACAATTGCCGATCTGGGTCCAGTTGACCAGATCCCTGCTGTGATAGACGGGAATACCGGGGAAATATTCAAAGCTGCTGGTGACAAGGTAGTAGTCTTTTCCTGCCCGGCAGATGCTGGGGTCCGGGTTGAAGCCCCGGATAATAGGGTTAGAATATTTCATGCTGTTTGCTCCTTCCGGCGGATGGCGCTTCCTGTGTTTGGGGATAGGAAACGATAAGGGGGATATTTGCGGCTGCAGAAATAGTGCTGCAGAAATAGTGCTGCAGGTTTTTGGGGATAACAAGATTATATAATGGGACGGGGGAAAATGACAAGGGAATATTTTTACCACAACATTTTACGATATTTTTATCTTAACTTTTCAGAATACGATAAAAAAAAGGAAAAGTCGCCTCTGTTTTTTTAGGGAATTTCTGTTAGAATAGAGACTATTCAATCAAAAAGATAGTGTCAAGTGATCTATGAAAAACTCAGCCGAAAAAAATGGGCTCCGATGAACCTTGAAAATTGCAGATATTGA
>CANQBX010000050.1 GCA_947589095.1 uncultured Lachnospiraceae bacterium | reverse complement strand
CCCTGTTCTGTTGGTTTCAGAATAACCGGATATGCGCCTTCTTTAAGCATGTCTGCCTCCTTTTCCTGACCGTTTTGGATCACAGTCGCTTATCGCAAGCCTAATTTCCGTATAATAGCCCGGGCAAGCATTTCATCAATTTCTGTATGCCTCGGAATCGCTTCTGTTTGCTTTCCATTCGTATACAGATCATGGCTGCCTCCGCTTCGTTTGAAATACCATCCATTTTGCTCCAGTAGTCTGATCAGATCTCTTCGCTTCATGCATCATCCCCCATTTCTGATGCATCTGTGTTCGCCCGTCATGGTTTATACGCATATTATGCGTATTTCTTGGCTATATTATACGCATATCATACGCATTTGTCAACCTATTTCTGGCTAGTCCACCTGAAGCAATGCAAAAAACGCGTCACTGGTGCGTTTTTGCATACTGACGTAATACAAGCAAAGCGTCACCTAATGCTCTGCTCGCATGGAAGTATTCGCCAGGCTGGCAGGCCTGTCAGTCTGGCGAACTGCCTCGTGTACTGCTTCTGTCTCACGTATCGATCCGGATCATCTCCGCCAAAGCCTTATTTCTATATGCGACATCCTCCCTGACCGTAAAGCCCCGGCTCTCCCAAAAGGCGTTCCCCGCCTCGTTCCGATTGAAGACCAGAAGAGCGGCTTTATTGATACCCTCTTCCTTCAGCGCGGAAAGGCAGCGTTCCAGAAGCTCGCCGGCGATCCCCTGCCTGCGGTGATCCTCCGCGACGGACATATGGTAAATATACCCTCTCCGGCCGTCATGTCCGCAAAGGGCGATTCCGACAATACGGTCCGCCTCTTCCGCCACATACGACGTCTTCGGATTTCTTAACAGAAACCTTTCGATGCCTTCCCTGGAATCATCCAGATTATTAAAGCCCATATTTTTACAGGACATCCAGAGATCGTATACCTTCTCGTAATCCGCGATGGTCATGATCCGAAACCGCACTTCGTTATTATTACATAGCATAATTCTCATCTCCGACTTCTTAATTTATTGGAAATAGGCATCGGTTTGCTGTATGCTTCCCTACAGCAAATACCGGCGTACTCCTACTCTGAAAATTTCAGCTTATCGTCTTCCGCCATATTCTCCTTCGCAGCGTCTTCCGTCATTCCGCCCAGCAGCCACCCGAATCCTTTCCCTACCCGCTTCCCAGGCTCTTTAAAATGATTTCCCTTATTCCACTCCAGAACACAGTCCGAGCCCTGCCCTTTAAGGATCTCACAGCCCTCGCGGATACATCTGCCTACCGTCCGCATGACCGGATTGCCGGTTCTCTCTTCTCGGTCGCCCAGACTCAGATACACCCTGCCGGTCAGGATCTCCTTCTCTTTCATATAATCCATAAATCCGGGAAACCAGACCGAGGGGGACACGGCCGCGGCCCCCGCAAACATATCCGTCTGGTATACCGCCCACAGAGCGAACAGTCCCGCCAGGGAATAGCCGCCGATGAAATAGCGCTTTCCGGCGTCCGACGCCGCTTCCAGTACCCGATCCAGAGTCTCCCGCGCGCCCTCGCCGAAACCTTCTTCATCGGATACGGCCGACGCGGCGCCGGCGCTCTTCTCGCATGGAAATACAGGCAAAGCGTCGCCGGCGCTCTTCCTGCACGGAAATACAGCCGGGGCCTTCCACGGCGACAGCTCCCGGTTCCAATCGTCCACCTTCAGCGCGGTCAGGCAGAAGTCTCCGCCCGCCAGGGCGCTTACCGTTTCCACGGTATCCGGCAGCTGCGCGAGATCATGCTCTCCGACCAGCTGGATCAGGACATTCCGCGAACTTGTATCTCCGTAATCATATCTCGTCAGCATCCAATAATCCCCCGCAAATCCATTATTCTTATATCGCCATATTACCGCAAAATATCGATTTCGTAAATTCAGTTTTTTTCGATCCGCAGTTTTTTCTATCGATTTACAAACTTTTTACGATTTGTTTTGTCGACTTGCAGCCGGAGGTAAATAGCAAACCGAGATTTGCAGCCGGAAATTACGAAAAGAAGAATTACGGGAATATGCAAAATGCGCTTGACTGTTCTGTCTAATGATGTTAGACTATATGTGTCTAATATCATTAGACAGAAATATTTTCCATTTATCATTCGTTCGCGCCGCATTTACGCCATGCGCGGGAATGAACATACGACAGGAGGAACCATTATGGAGCAATTCAAGCTTGGGGAAATGGAACAGCGCTTCGCGGAACTGATCTGGGCGGAGGCGCCCATTGCTTCAGGGCAGCTGGCCAGACGGTGCGCGGAAGCGTTCGGCTGGAAACGGACCACCGCCTATACGATGCTAAAGCGTCTCTGTGACCGGGGGATCTTCGCCAATGAGAACGGCACCGTGACGGTCTTAATGCCCCGCGAGGACTTTCAGGCTTCCCAGGGACAGCTGTTTATCGATGAGAACTTCCACGGTTCTCTGCCCATGTTTCTGGCCGCTTTTTCCAGAAAGCGGCGCTTAAGCAGCCAGGAGATCGCACAGCTGCGGCAGATGATCGCGGAATACCCGGACCCGGAAGAGGAATCAGAAGAGAGAAAAGGAGCAGGCGGCAGTCATGAGTCTTGAACATCTGTTTATCGAGATCCTGAATATGAGCCTGACGGCAAGCGCCGTGATCCTGGCGGTACTGCTGCTGCGGCTGGCGCTGCGACGCGCCCCGCGGATCTTTTCCTACGCGCTCTGGGCCGTGGTCCTGTTCCGGCTCCTTTGCCCGTTCTCCTTCACCTCCGGCGTCTCCCTTCTGGGATTCTGGCAGGAGAAATCAGGCGATTACGGGCGGATGAACTATATATCAGAGACCGCGGTATATAGCAGTCCGGCGGCGGAAATGACATCTGTATCTTACGGCGGCAGCAATGTGCCTGAACCAGGAACGGATTCCCTGAATCGTCCGTCGTTTCCGGACCCGGCTGCTGTTTCAGCGCAAATGTTTCCGCTCTGGCTACGCGCCGGTGCCCGCGTCTGGGCTCTGGGCGTCCTGCTCCTTCTGGTCTGCGGTCTGGTCTCCTGCGTCCGTCTCCGCCGGCGGCTTCAGAACGCTGTGCCGCTTGGCGGCGGTCTCTGGCAGACCGGCGGCTTCGGAACGCCGTTTGTCTTCGGCCTGATCCGTCCGAGGATCTATATTCCCGCCGGCGTCGATATGGAACATGCGGATTATATCATTCTCCACGAGCGGATCCACATCCGCCGCGGCGACCACATTTTCCGGCTTCTGGCCTGCCTTGCCCTGTGTCTCCACTGGTTCAATCCGCTGGTGTGGCTGGCCTGCACCCTAAGCGGACGCGATATGGAGATGTCCTGTGACGAGGCAGTTCTTCAAAAGGCCGGAACCGGCGTGAAAAAGGCCTATTCCGCCTCCCTTCTGGCTCTGGCAGCCGGAGAAGGGAACGGTTCCCCGCGGGGCGTTCCCCTGGCCTTCGGCGAGCGGGAACCGGAGACCCGCATCCGAAACGTCCTCCGTTTCCAAAGGCCCGCGGCCGCTACGATAGTCGTAGTCTGCCTGATCTGCCTGCTGGCCGCCGTCCTTCTTCTGGCAAATCCCAGGAGGCTCACGGCCGACGGCAAAGCCGCGCCTGTTTACTACGGCGTCGTAAAGGCTGCTGATGCGGAAACAGGCCGTCCGGCGGACAGCCCCTATGTAATTCTGATCCCCGGATTGGGAGAAATGGAAATTCCTGACGCGGAGACTGTGGAACCTTATATCGAGATCGATTTCTCAGGGCTGGAGCCGGGACAGCTGGTGCGGATCGTATTTCCGGAAGGGACAGACGCGGATACGCTGACCTCGGCGGACGGGTTCGGCACGGCCGATGTGACGGCCGCCGATTCGGAAACTGTGGGAACCTCGGCGGACAGGTCTGAGGCCGCCGGTATGCAAACCGCCGAACAGGAGATCGCCGAAACCGCGGCATCCGAAACGATATCAGCCGGCCGCTTCACCGCCGGAGCGGAAGCGATCCAGGTCGTCGGCGTCGGTTTCGACCTCCTTCCGCTCGGCGACGGCCGGTATCTCTTCTCCGTTCCCATCGGTATGGCTGAAGACGCCCGGGAAGGAGACCGGCTCCTCCTCTACCGCAGACATGCCGGCGGCACCGGCGATGATACAGCCGCCCCTCACCTCTTCGCCGACACCCGGGTGGTGGCGGTGGACGCAGGCCAGTACGACGTCTGGGTCACGCTTTCTGCGGAGGAAGCGGCCGCATTTCTCTCCGGCTTCGGCTCCGGGATCTTGTATGGCTCCGGCTCCGGGATTTCCTGCAAACTGGAACGCGCGGCGATCCCCGAAACCCTCACGCCGGACATCCTGCGTGGCGGGGCCATTCCGGACGGCTCCTATCTGCTCTATCCCCGCTCCTTCTCCCGCAGCGCCCGGGGATTCGACCTCTACGTCGTCCCCGAATGGCCGGAAGGCGAAGAACTGCCGTTCCTTTCTCTCGCGGAGGACTGCACCTTTCTGGTCAATCGCAGTTTTGAAACTCTGCGGTACGAAGTGACCGGCTTCGACGAATTTGCCGAACTCCTTACAGATGGTCTCGCCTGGCAGGATGCGCCGGTACACGCGGTCTTCACAAACGGCCGGATCAGCCAGGCCGCCCTGGAGAGTGCCTTCTTCAAAGCCGGCATCTCCTATATGGCCCTCGAGGGTAAGGACAGCTGGTACGATAACCTTCCAACGCTTACCGGCCTGCCAGCCAGCGCCGACGCCCTGACGGCGTATTACCGGCTGATCCGAACCGAAACTGCGGATGTATCCGACGCCCGGGGCGCGGAACAGATCGATATCTATACCGGCAATATCGGCGACGGGGACAGCGGAATCGTGCTTGTCCGCTATAACAATGAAGAAGCGGGCCAGCTCTCCTTTTCCCTCTCCGCCCACTGCGCCCGGGCCGGATGGAACAACATCTACGCCGGCGAACTGGATGAAACCGGGTACCTTCTGACGGTCCATGTCGAAAACCGCGAGACCTTCGGCGAATACTCCTACCAGGTGTTCCGCCTCGGCAGTGAAGGCCAGACCCGCCAGATCGCCGGCTCGTCCTTCCGATTCTATGAAAACAGGGTGGGCTTCGACGAGGATCTGTTCCGCCGGTGGTGCGGTCATCTGGACATCTGGCTTGCGAACAGCCATCTGCTTCTATCCTCGCAGGAGGGCGAACTGCGCACGGATCCGGTGTCCGACGCGGAGCGGTACAGCTTTCAGACGCTTGATCCCATCAACGGACGGCAATTTTAATTATTGCCGAAATATACGTTCTTTCCACATAAAATTACTGATATCATCCAATAACTGATATCAGTAATTTTATTATGGCCCATTATCGGTTATGATTCAGACAGTTCTACAACAGACTGGAGAGACATCATGATCGTATTTGACAACTTATGGAAAGTTATGAAGGAGAAAGGAATCACGCAATACAAACTGATCAACACCTACGAGGTAAGCCCATCCCAATTGACCAGACTGAAGAGAAACGAAAGCGTCAGCACAAACACTCTCGACAGATTCTGCACGATTCTGGACTGCGATATTTCCGATATCGTGGAATTCAAAAAGGACTAACCGCTACAGCCATCCCAGCATCTGTCCGGCCCAATACGCCGCTCCCAGCGCCCAGCTGGACAGGATTCCGAACAGGATCACCGGTCCGGCGATCGTGAAGATCTTCACACCGATCCCGTAGACCTGTCCTTCTACCTGATACTCGATCGCCGGCGCCACGACCGAATTCGCGAAACCGGTGATCGGTACCAGCGCGCCGGCGCCGCCCCATCTGACGATCTTCGGATAGACGTTAAAACCGGTCAGCAGAATGCTTCCCAGAATCAGCGCCAGCGTGTTCCAGGAAGCCGCCGTCTGCTGATCCAGTCCGAACGTGGCCATAAGCCAATTCATAACCGCCTGCCCGATGGTGCAGATAACGCCGCCGGTGATAAAAGCCCGCAGCATGTTCTTCCAAAGCGGATTCGCCGGCGTGATCTGTTTAACATATTCATTGTAAGACTTCTTGTCGATCTCCATGGTGTATTCTCCTTGTATGATATTCTTCACAGTCCCATTCCACGTGAGAAATAGAGAAGCGCCCCCAGGCATTTGCCGGCCGCGATTCCCAGAACCAGCCACTGCAGCCCCTCCGTCAGACGGATCCGGCGGCTGATGACCGGCAGAGTCTTAAGCGTCTCCGCCAGCGACATGATCAGACATCCGACAAAAACGCCCACCGCAAGTCCAATGGCCGCAAGCGCCGCATGCACCAACCCTCCGGAAAGAGCCGAAGTTCCGCCCGCGTCCGGATGAAATCTGAAAAGATCCACCGCATTCCCCGCCGTACCTCCCAGAATAATGACTGTCTCGTAGAGCAGGATATGCGCTTTCGTCCGCGTCTTGCCGATCAGTCTTGGAAAGACGCCGATGATCGCCAGAAACGCGAATACCCCCGCGGCAATGATACTTCCGGCGCTTAAACCGAAAAAGACCAGAAACAGCCATTTAAGTAACATGGGCGCCGGGCTCCTCCTCTCCGCCGCTTGCGATCAAGGTCTTCGTGATATTGTCCTCATAAAGACGCATTTCCACCTCCAGAGGGGTCGGATCCGTATTCAGCTTCCATACGGCGAAATGATTGAAAAACAGCAGGATCCCCGCGGCCAGTCCAACCGAATAGGACAGTTCCAGCACGGAAATATGCCCCTGCCATTCCTGTCCGAGAACCATGCCGTAGACCTCCTGAAAAACAGCGGTGACGCTGGCGTCATTATTGAATGTCATGATTGCGAACGCAGCGCCGCAGAAGCAGACTGCGCAGACGCAGACAGTCTTGGCCCACTGCCACAGGAGACGGGCCGGGCGCGGACGCCGGTAGTCGATGATATAATCCGTTTCTCCCAGATTCGTGACCTGAACGGCCGGATCGGTCTCGCTGATCAGGCGCAGGACCGCCAATACGTCCTCCACATAGCGGTGGTCCCGATCCCCATGGATCGTCTTCACTTTAATGGCGCCGCATTTCGCCAGGACCGCCGGATCATCGGAATAGAGAGAGGCCACATCCTTCAGAAATACATCTTTTTCATATACCGTCGAAACTTTATTTAATTTCAGATACAGCGTCCGGTTCATACGAGCAGCCCGCCCGCATATGGATTCGCATCTCCCGAAAGCAGATACAGATACGCGGCGGCAGCCAGCACCAGGATCAGAACCAGGACCAAAAGCGCGCAGAGCCATTTGCCCTTCAGAAATTCCATACGATCACTTCCTCATCGCTTCTTTATGATGGGTAGTATGGTCTTCTTTCCCGGAAATATGCGCAATTCTAAAACTTCTCCCTCATCTGCCGCAGAATCCTCTTCTCCAGCCGCGACACCTGCACCTGTGAAATACCTAACGCGTCCGCCACCTGGGTCTGCGTCTGATTCTCAAAATACCTGCGCATGATGATTTCCTTCTCCTTCTCGCCCAATTCCTCGATCAGGTTTTTAAGAACCATCCGGTTCAGAAGCCGCTCCTGCGATTCGTCCGGATCCTCGATTCGATCCATCAGGCACAGCCCTGCCTCCTCGTTCTGGCCCACGCTCTTATAAAGGGATTCCACCTCCGCGCCGGCCTCGATGGACGCGGCCACTTCTTCCTTGCTGGCCCCGATCTCCCGGGCGATCTCCTCCACCGTCGGCTCCCGGCCGTAAGTTCCGCTTAAAGCTTCCCGCACGGCGGCCACACGGACGCCCATTTCCTTAAGGGAACGGCTCACCTTGATCAGTCCGTCGTCCCGCAGGAAACGCTTGATCTCTCCAGTGATCATGGGCACCGCGTAAGTGGAAAAGCGCACATCATAACTCAGATCAAATTTGTCAACCGCCTTCATCAGTCCGATGCTGCCTATCTGAAACAGGTCCTCCATGTCGTATCCCCGGCCCGCGAATCTTCTCACAATGCTCCAGACCAGCCCCATGTTATCGCATACAAGCCGGTCACGGGCCGTTTTATCTCCCTGGTGCGCCCTGGTGATAAGCACCATCGTCTCATCCATGCGCTCACCCGCCCATCTGTTTTTTCATGGTGACGGCTGTTCCTCGTCCTATCTCCGAACGCACCTCCACCTGATCCATAAAGGCCTCCATGAACGCGAATCCCATACCGGACCGTTCCCCCGTACGGTCCGTGGTAAACATGGGTTCCATGGCCTTCGGGATATCCGGGATCCCCACGCCCGTATCCCGCACAGTTACGGTCAGCTCCCGTCCGCATACAGACGCCTCTATGTAAATGATGCCGTCGCCTCCCCCATACCCGTGTATGACCGCGTTCGTCACTGCCTCGGAGACCGCCGTCTTCAGATCGTCGATCTCCATCAGCGTGGGATCCAGACGGCTGGCGAAAGCCGCCACCACCACGCGGGCAAACTCCTCATTGCGGGAACGGCTCTCGATCTGCAGCCGCATGGTTTCAGCCGCATGGTCCGGCGGTGCAGGAACCGGCGGCGTTTCCGGCCCGTCCCTCAACGTTCCGGCTGTTTCCATATCGCTGCGTCCCGCATTCAACTCCGCATTCGTCTCTGTCCGACACATTCTCTCTTCCTCCTTCTGTCTGAACCGACAACCTTCCTTCGCCGTATTATCCCAAAAGCGCCGCTTCCTTCGATGCATACTGCGGCATCAGCTTCGTCACCCCGCCGACTGCCAGCACCCGCCGGATCTGCGCATTGGCTCCGTAGATCGCCGCCGAACCGCCGCTTCGCTGCATCTGCTTATAGCGGTTTAGCAGGATCCCGATGCCGGTAGAATCCATGAACACGGTTCTGGAGAAATCAAATACCATCCGCCTCACATAATTCTCCGATAAAAGCAGATCCGTTTCATACCGCAGATCTCTGGAATTGTGGTGGTCAAACTCCTTCGGCAGATGGATCACCAGCACCTGCCCCCTGGCTTCATACAAGAATGATATCTCTCCCATGATCTTCTTCTCCCTTCCGAATTTTGCGCACAAAAAGAAGCCGCCTGGTCTGAATTCTTCCGTAACGACTTCTTTCTTCTTACTGTATTCTGCTGCCGGTTTGCTCTTCTGTTCCTTATGTGCACAGGTCAGCCCTGCTTACCTGTCCCGGTAACTATGCGGGGCGGGGCGCTCTCACCGGACTGCTTATCCGTATCCTGACGCTGCACAGCTGTCATTTTAATATCCCCGGACTTCCTTCGCCTTCTCCGCCAGCTCCGTGTCCGGATAGTTCATGATCACCTGCCCGAACAGTTCGTTGGCCTTATCCTCTTCCTCCCGGCCATGGTAAACCATAGCCATGTCGTAAAGCACCTGGGGATTGTCCGCCTTGATATCCAGGCTCTTCTGATAATACGCAAGCGCCTGGTCGGTATTCCCCGCATCCCGCGCCTGTCCCGCCAGATCGGCCAGCACCTGATATCCTCTTTCCTCCATATCCAGGCGGATCTCGGTGATGATCGCCTGCATTCCCTCGTCTTCGATCATTTCCGGATTCAGTTCCGTATAAAGCTCCACCGCCGTCGGAAAATCATCCGCCTTATAGGCCCGAAGAATATGGGCAAGCTGCTGATACTGGCTCAGCACGCCTCCATTCTCATCCACAATGGCCTTAAGCTCCGCGGCGGCCGCGTCCCGTTCCGATTCCATGGCCGTCATAGACGCTTTCATGCCGTCGATCTCCATGCTCTTCTGGTTCACCTGCTCCAGCACCTGCGAGAGCTCCCGGTTATGGCTGTCGTTCAGCTGCTCCTCCCTGGCCGGCATGACCAGGAAGAAAAGCACCGCCGCTCCCATCGCCAGTCCCGCGACGATATGCAGCACCATCTGCCATCCTGTATTCTCCTTATAGCTGGGCGGCAGGATGATATCGTCGTCCTGCATCTGATGATGGGAAAATGCGTTCTTCAGCTTCCGTCTCTCCACATCCGCCCGGCCCGTATGGCTCTTGCAAATGGACATATACCAGAGAGCCCTGGGATTGCTCTTATCGATCTGAAGCACCTTGTACAGGGATTTGCCCGCCCTGGCGTAATCCTCCCGGCCTATATACAGAAGGGCCAGAAGCATATGGGCCTTCACAAAATTCGGTTTGTGGTCCACGACCCGCCCCAGCTGCAGAATCGCCAGATCCGGATTATCGTTCTGCGCCTGCAAAAGCGCCTGATTATAGCGGCGGATATGAACGCTTTCATCCTCGAGCCTCCCGGGCTTACCCTGAACCTCATAGATATAATGCGCCGCTCTGTTGTGCTCCTGCTGCAGATTACTGCTGATGACCCACTGTACAAGAGCCTCGGCCGTCTCGCCGGTCTCATAATAGATCAGTCCCAGAAGATTACGGGCGTTCGTATTGTATTTATCAAACTCCAGGCTCCGCTTCAGGCACCGGGCCGCCCCGGTCAGATCCCTGATCTGCGCCTTTTCCAGCCCCGCGTTATAGAAGGCGTTGGAAATGCGGCCGCATCTCTCTGTATAGTTTATCGGTTTACTCATCTTTCTTCTTGTTCTCGCTGCCTTCCCTGATCAGGTTCATCATGATATCCGCCATATCCGTAAGATCGCTGTCCACAATGGCATCCTCCACTTCCTCCACCTCAAGGCTCGGCTTAAAATGGCTCAGTTCCTCTTCAAAATTGATCATGTTCATTCTCCTCGTTCAGCAAACTCTTGACCGCCCCCACAAGGTAGAGCGAGCCGGCGCAGAAGGCCAGACCGTCCCCGCGGTGCTTAAGGAAGTCCTCCCAGGCCTCCGCGACCGTATCGCATATGACTACCGGACAGTTAAGCTGCCCGCGGAATTCTTCCGCCAGCTCGCTGACATCGGCATACCGCGCGTTATCCATCCGGGCAATGGTAACGCGTCTCACGCGGATCCCCTCGCAAAGCCGCCGGATCATCGCAGCGTGGGCCTTATCCGACATGGCCCCAAACATCAGGGACACATCCTTGCCGGTCTCCCTCTGCATTCTCGCCGCCGTACCGGACAGCGCCTCGATACCGCCCTCATTATGGGCGCCGTCCAGCCAGACGCCCGGCAATACCTCTTCCATCCGTCCCGGCCAGTAGCTGTGACGGATCCCGCGGATCACGTCGTCCGGCGACAGCCAGGCGATCCCGCGTCTGCGGAGCACGCCCACAGCCCGGACCGCCACAGTCACATTCATCATCTGGTATTCCGCCTGGGATGGAACCGATACCACCACCTGGCCGCCGTCCACAGTACGGATCGCGATCTCAGGCCCATCCGCGCCGCGTTCCAAAAGCGTATAGTCATCGCGGTTCACCGCGTAAACCGGGCACCCCAGGCTGTTCGCGCGGCGCTCAATAACGGCCGCGCCTTCCCTGCAGGAAGCGTCATAAACCACCGGAACGCCGGGCTTTAAGATCCCGGCCTTCTCAAAGGCGATCTCCGCCAGCGTGTTGCCCAGATACTGCATATGATCCATGCTGATGGAGGTCAGAATCGTAAGAACCGGCCGCCGTATCACATTGGTCACGTCCAGCCGCCCGCCCAGTCCCGTCTCCAGGATCAGGAAATCCGGCTTTAAACGTTCGTTTATAACCATGCACATATAGAACAGAAACTCAAAGTAAGTCGGCGGATTCAGTCCCTCCGCCGCGATCCGGTCCGACAGGGCCTTCACTCTGTCAAACGCTTCTTCATACAGCTTCTCATCCACCATCTCGCCGTCGAACAGGAAACGCTCCCGGGTCGTCTCCAGATGCGGGGAAATGAATGTCCCCACAGAGAACCCGGCCTCACAGAGCATGGCGGTCAGATAGGCACAGACCGAGCCCTTGCCGTTCGTTCCGGCTACATGGATGATCCGCATGGAATCGTCCGGATCACCAAGCATCTCAAGGCAGCGGCGGATATCCGTCAGACTGTTCTTCTGAGCGGCCCACATGGGAATGTTGTTTAAGTATTCTTCGATCGTATTCATAACAAAATCCTCTCCGGATGCGCCGCCCCACTGCCTGTCCCCGGCCGGCACACATTATCGGGTGTCTACAGGAAGATTATAATATAATATCCGGACAATGCCAACTGATTTTTTTCGCAGAATCTGACAATTATCTCCTCCGGCGCATTTCAGGCCTTCTGCCGCCTGTAAACGGCTGCCTCTGCGCTCTGCAGGCCCAAAGCCGGCGAAAACGGAAACAGGCCGCGCGATCCCGGTTCATCCTCAGGGTCGTATGGCCTGTTTCGTTATGCCTGCGGCGCGTATTACCTGAGCTGCGCCAGCCTCTCCTTCACCTGCTCCATCATCTGCTCGTACTTCTGCTTCTTCTCCCGCTCCTCAGCGATCTTCGCCGCCGGAGCCTTGCTCGTGAAGCGCTCGTTGCTGAGCATGCCGTTGACGCGGGCCAGCTCGCCCACAAGGCGGGCCTCCTCTTTCTCCAGCCGCTCGATCTCCTTTTCGATATCGATCAGCTCCGCCAGCGGAATATAGATGGCCGCCTGCGCGATCACGGTGGAGACCGCATTTTCCGGAATTCCGGTCTTGTCGGTCTGCAGGCTCACCTCACTGGCATAGCCTAAGAGCGCGAAGAACGCCTTGCTGCGCTCGAAGATGTCCAGAAGCTCCCGGTTCTCCGACACCACATACACATGGGCCTTCTTGCTGGGCGGCACCGTCATGGAAGTGCGCACCGTGCGGATCGCGCGGACCGCGTCCTTGATGGTCTCCACCTCGGCCTCTTCCTTCGCGAAATTCCAAGCCTCGCGGTACACCGGCCAGGACGAGATCATGATAGACCGCTCCGTGCTCTCGCTCTCCGTCACCGTCCCGTCGGGATGCATCTGCGCCACAGTGATCGTCTCGCCCTCATCCAGCAGATTGCAGAAGATCTCCTCGGTGATGAACGGAATGTACGGATGCAGGAGCTTAAGAGACTGCACCAGCACCGTTTTCAGCGTCCAGATAGCCGCTGTGTGGGTCTTGTCGTCATCATTCCACAGACGGGCCTTCACCATCTCGATGTACCAGTCGCAGAACTCCTCCCACACGAAATCGTACACCTTTTGCAGGGCGATGCCCAGCTCGTATTTATCCAGGTTGGAGGTCACCCCACGGGTCAGGTCGTTGACCCGGGAAAGGATCCATTTATCCGCCAGTGTCAGCGGCTCCACGCTGCTGCAGTTTACGCAGGTTCCGTCGCCGCCGTTCGCCGTCGGGCAGGGCTTGACGCCAAAGGCGATATCGTAGGCGTGAAGCTGCTCGGGGGACGCCTTCTCCAGATTCATCATGATGAACCGGGACGCGTTCCAGATCTTGTTGGCGAAATTGCGGCTGTTCTCCACGCGCTCCCAGTAGAAACGCATGTCGTTGCCGGGAGCGTTGCCGGTCACCAGGGTCATGCGCAGCGCGTCGGCGCCGTATTTATCAATGACATCCAGCGGGTCGATGCCGTTGCCCAGAGACTTGCTCATTTTCCGGCCCAGGGAGTCGCGGATCAGGCCGTGGAACAGCACCGTGTGGAAGGGCTTCTGGCCGGTCTGCTCATAGCCGGAGAAGATCATGCGGATGACCCAGAAGAAAATGATATCGTATCCGGTCACCAGCACGTCCGTCGGGTAGAAATAGTTCAGGTCTTCCGTCTGCTCGGGCCAGCCCAGCGTGGAGAAGGGCCACAGCGCGGAGGAAAACCATGTGTCCAGCGTGTCCTCGTCCTGGTTCAGATGCGTGCTTCCGCACTTGGGACATTTCTCCGGGCGGGTCTTAGAAACCGTCATCTCGCCGCAGTCGGCGCAGTAATAGGCCGGGATCCGGTGGCCCCACCAGAGCTGGCGGGAAATGCACCAGTCGCGGATATTGTCGGTCCAGCTGTAGAAGATCTTATCCATGCGCTGGGGAAGCAGCGTGATGTCTCCGTTCTTCACGGCTTCCACGGCAGGCTTGATCATTTCCGACATCTTCACGAACCACTGGGGCTTGATCATGGGCTCCACGGTGGTGCCGCAGCGGTCATGGGTACCCACGGCGTGGGTGTGGGGAACCACCTTCACCAGAAGGCCCAGGGCGTCCAGATCCGCCACCATCGCCTTGCGGGCCTCGTAGCGGTCCATGCCGTCGTATTTGCTGCCCGGCAGGTTGATCGTCGCGTCGTCGTGGAGGATATTGATCTCCGCCAGGTTGTGGCGCTTGCCTACCTCGAAGTCGTTGGGGTCGTGGGCCGGCGTGATCTTCACGCAGCCGGTCCCGAATTCCTTATCCACATAGGAATCGGCGATCACCGGGATCTGACGGCCGGTCAGCGGCAGCTCCAGCATTTTCCCGACCAGGTCCTGATAGCGCTCGTCCTCCGGGTTCACGGCCACCGCCGTATCGCCCAAAAGCGTCTCCGGACGGGTCGTCGCGATCTCCACGAAGCGGCCCTCCTCGCCCACGATCGGATAATTGATATGCCAGAAATACCCGTTCTGATCCTCATGGATCACCTCCGCGTCAGAAATGGAGGTCTGGCACACCGGGCACCAGTTGATGATGCGGCTGCCCTTGTAGATCCAGCCTTTCTCGTACAGGCGCGTAAACACGTCAAGCACGGCCTCCGAGCAGCCTTCGTCCATCGTGAAGCGCTCCCGGTCCCAGTCGGCGGAGGAACCCATCTTGTGCAGCTGGTTGATGATGCGGCCGCCGTATTCCTTCCGCCAGTCCCAGCATTTCTCCAGGAAGCCGTCGCGGCCCAGATCCTCCTTCTCGATGCCCTGCTTCTTCAGGCTGTCGATCACCTTCACCTCAGTGGCGATGGCCGCGTGATCCGTACCCGGCTGCCACAGGGCTTCGTAGCCCTGCATCCGGCGGTAGCGGATAATGATGTCCTGCATCGTGTTGTCCAGCGCGTGGCCCATATGCAGCTGCCCGGTAATGTTGGGCGGCGGCATCACAATGGTGAACGGCTTCTTGTCCGGATTGGGCTTCGCCTTAAAATACCCGCGGCTCATCCAGCGGTCGTAGAGCTCGCCTTCGATCTTGGCGGGGTTGTAATTTTTCTCCAGTTCTTTCATGTGTATTCGTCTCCTTCTTTCTTTTTTGCAAAAGCTCCTTCTCTGCTGTTCCGTGCTTCACAGAAGTTACAGCTTATGTGCTTTCGGGAGCCTGTCGTTTTGTAGCTACATCTGATGCCGCACAACCGCGTACTCGTCGCCGTTGCGGTAATAGGGGCATACGAATGACCGATCTGCCATCAGGCGGCCGTAGTCGTCCTCATCCATATCAACGTCGCAGACATATTCCTCGTAATCCTCGTCATAGACCAGATTGGCGCAGCTGTCGCAGCTGGTTTCCATTGTCTTTTTCTTACCGTTTGCCTGCACCGAATCACCCCCTTATATACCGGCAATGAATAGGACCGCCGGATTGGCCGCTGTCAATACGCGCCGCCTCGAAAAATGAAAACGCCCTTCGCATGACTTCTCATGCAAAGGGCGAAACGATCGCGGTACCACCTTTGTTCGTGAGACTTCCCGACGCGCTCCTACGCATCATCCTCTTATCCGCGTGTCCGGTCAGCCGGCTTCTCCAGCCATTATCTCACATCTCTCACAGCCCTCTAACGCAGGCCACGCGTGAACGGCTACTGCATACGGTTCCCCGTCCCGGTTCCGAAGCGACCTTCCATCCACACTGCCTCAGACTGCCTTCCACCCGATGAACAGTCCTCTCTGTCAGGGTTATGGATGTACTCCTCTCCGTCTCCACCTTTGTCATCACACATCATAAACCACGGGCGGGGGAATTGTCAAGGGTTTTCTGCCGGTCCGCATCATCGATCTTCGCAGCGTCATTGCCGATTATGTAAGCTACGCCTTCGGTTCGCTCGTAATTCCGGTAACGGCGATGATACTCATCACCTGCCCCGTGATCCGTTTTATCTGCGCTGCCGATGCCTCCGCCATCGGGAAGAAAAAGCAGGCGGGCGGATAAACCGTCCGTCTGCCTCCTTCTGTCCTATAATACGAGAAGATGGAAATCCAAAGCCTTACAGCAGTTCCGTCCGCTCCTCCACGTCCACCGGCAGGCGAAGTCCCTGGATGAGCCGGTCATAACACTCCTCGCACAGATCCAGATGATGCACCTCTCCGTCTTTCTCCGAAAAATAGTCCCAGGCGTGATCGATCATCAGCACGCCTTCCCGAACAATACCGTCCTTCACTGCCAGTTTCTTCGCGCAATAGTTGCAGATCACAGCCTCCAGTTCCCCGTTCTTCGTGTACTTCCTCATCTTACGCTCACCTTTCTTTATTTTCATCCTGAATTCCCGCGAAGGGGTATCCTTTATCTCCGCCCTGCGCATGCTGCGGCCGCGGTACGCGTTCTCCCGATAAGAAAAGGATACCTGCCTCTCACAGATACCCTTACATTATAAATCGTTTTCTGTCGAATTTTAAGTGGTAAATGTTTCATACGCCCCGACGCCACAGGATCAGCGCATCCTCCGTCGGATTCCGGTAATAATCCTTCCGCCGTCCTTCCTCGGCAAAACCAAAGGATTCGTAGAGTTTCCGGGCCGCTGTGTTGCCCGCGCGCACCTCCAGGGTCATATCCCCCACCCCTTCGCCGCTGGCAAATGCTGCCATCGCTTCCATCAGTTTACGTCCGGCGCCGCGACGCCGCATAGCTCGATCGACTGCGATCCGCTCGATCTCTCCCTCGCCCGCGAGAATGCGGAGATTGGCGTAGCCGCAGAAGCGGTATGGCGCTGCGCTGCCGGGGGCAGCGGCTTCCGCGACCCAGAAATGATCGAAATCATTTGCCAGAGCATCCGCCAGGAGCTTCATGGACCAGGCGTCGGAGAAACATTCCCGCTCAAGCTGCCAAACGTCAGGCAGATCGGCAGTAGTCATGGGACGGACGCATATATCAGCGGACGCATACTGCCTCGTCCCGGTCTCTCCCCTCAGTTCGTTCTGCGCCGATCCATTCACTGTTCCTGCTCCTCCTGCCATTGCTACTTCCGCTATCCTTCAACTGCTGCGGTTCACTCCTGCCGCTCCTCCTGGGACTTGCGGAGATAGTCGGGTTTAGTCTCCATTTTTATCATAATTTTATCATTCCACCCCTCAACTGTCAATCAATGATCTTTGCTTCAAAAGCTTCCGAAAAACATTGACATAAATTCTGATCACACATATAATACTAATAAGGGATAGTGTTAACTGCCCGGTGGGCTGACACCATAATCCGAAATTCTTACCGGACGGATGTGCCGGTGGTTGGCAGGCAACGGAAAAACCTGTGTTCTTATCGGGCGTATGTACCGATGGCTGGCGGACAGCAGAAAAATCAGTCACTAAAGAGAAGCATATTTCGCTGCGGCGTTTTTGCTTCTCTTTTTATTACATTAATATACACGAAAACAGCATAAGCAGCAAGGCAACGTGCTGCGTATGTCAGCATATAAGAGACCCGGCCGATAATGGGTTCTCTGTATGGAGGTGCGGATGAAAAAAGAAGAGGCAACCAAAATTATCATCGACTGCGCAAAGATGTACCACGAAAATCTGGAAAATAATAACCTTTTATTTATCTTCGGTCTTCCGCAAATGCCGGAATATTTCGAGACTTTATTTCTTCCACGTCACTTTCTCCATCTAACCGGAGTGATGATTCCTGCAAACCATTTTATAAGCAGTACAGATTTTTATGACAGATGCCTGAAAAGCCGTCTGTCATTATCCGATTTTTGCATTCCAAAGGACGGTACGATGGATATGAAATTATCTGTCCTGCCCCGGCTCATTATGATTCATAAAACCGCTAAAATGGTTGGTAATTATTACGGTTCTAAATCTCTCCTCTATACGGAACGGCTGGCCGGAAATATATCGGCCTGCATGGGATTCGTTCGGGACAGCAATAATTACTACATACCTAATACTGCCCTGCGGGAAGATATCCATAATGTATCTGAACGTCCGCAAAAGCGCATTTTGGCAATTTACAGAAAGCCTTCTCACGAATCCCTTTACCACGAATTATGCTATACCGCGAAAGGAATCATTCCCTCAGAACTTTCTCTTCCGGAATATATCCGAGCAAAGTTATGCTCCGAATCGTTCACTCCTGCCGCTCCTCCCTCTCCCGCTCCGCC
Organism: uncultured Lachnospiraceae bacterium; assembly: GCA_947589095.1. Taxonomy (GTDB): domain Bacteria; phylum Bacillota; class Clostridia; order Lachnospirales; family Lachnospiraceae; genus UBA3402. The sequence goes on along the minus strand of CANQBX010000050.1, from coordinate 9,912 downwards.
TGGGACTTGCGGAGATAGTCGGGTTTGAATTCCGCGGCAGTCACCGTCTGCCCGCGCTTCACATATTCCGTGCCGAGAGCGGCCACGGACGCGGCGCGCTGGCGGCTGCACTGGGCTGGCGCAAAGGCATACGGCACCTTCAGTCCGGTCTCGATCCGGGTCTGGAATACGGGGACGCCGTCGCCTAAGAACGTGACCGGTTCACCGATCTCTTCCAGCTTCCGCATGAGTTCAGCGATATCCATGGCGCACTGATCTAAAATGACCTCCGGTACCACATTGTTCTGTCCTATCCGGTACACTCCGGTATACACCTGATCCCTGCGTGCGTCCAGCATCGGGCACACCACGCCTGCACAGCCCCACAGATTGCAGGCCAGCGCTTCCAGCGTAGGGACGGCGACCAGCGGCTTGTCAAGCGCCAGCCCCAGCCCTTTGGCTGTAGCCGCGCCGATTCGCAAACCCGTGAAAGAGCCCGGTCCCGCGGCCACCGCGATCGCGTCCAACGTCTTCATATCCAGTTCGATCAGCTGCCCCATCTGATCCAGCATGGGCAGCAGCGTCTGCGAGTGGGTCTTCTTGAAATTCGCCGTAAATTCCGCCGTCACCACGTCGTCCGTCACAACCGCCACGGACGCCACCAGAGACGAACTTTCGATGCCGAGAATCTTCATAACATTTGAAACTCCATTCTGTCATTTACTATCACAAATCTTATGTCTTGCTTCTATAACACATATATAATATGTAACGTGTTAATAGCGCATCCGTCGGATATCTGCTTTGCGTCGGACGCAGCGCATTGTGTGTTAATAACGCATCATTCGGATATCCGTTTGTCTATGAACACAGTACTGCGCTTAACGCCGGATCCGCACGAAGTCACGCCACCGTGATCCTGCGATAATCAAACCCCTTCTCCATATCTTTCTCGATCCGCACATGAACCGCATTCTCCGGCAGGATCTCCCGAACCAGTTCCGACCACTCCACCAGGCACACGCCCTCTCCGTAGAAGCAGTCCTCATAGCCGATCTCGTCCATTTCCTCCACATCCCCAATCCGGTACACGTCGAAATGATACAGCGGCAGGCGGCCATCCTCGTACACCTGCAGGATCGTAAATGTGGGGCTGTTCACCGGCCCATCGACGCCGAGACCCGCAGCGAATCCCTGCGCAAATACGGTCTTGCCGGTGCCCAGATCGCCGTCCAGGCAGTAAACCTGCCCGGCGGAGGCGCATTTTCCCATGTCATGGCCAAGCTGCCAGGTCTCCCGGGGCGAGGCCGTTTCATATATTTTCATGTCTGACTCCATTCTCTGTTCCCGCGCTTTCGCAGTCATTCCAGAATCGTTCCAACCGCTTGCATACCCTTGCTGAGAGTTCAGCGTATCTGTGCAGATTCTTGTCCGTAGCATCCGTGCGTCAGCATTCCCGACAGTTTTCAGGCATACGCTGACAACTCAGGACAACATTTTAAGTAAGTATTTCCCATGTCATTCTCACGATGCAGCATCCTTACAAACAACCGTTCCGCATTCCCTGCCGTATCGAGGCGCCGCACAGCCGCCTCTTAGATCTTCCCGCACTTCTCCTTCGGCAACTTCTCATGAAGGAGCTTATTCAGCTCCTCCCGTTGTCCGCCCACCGCCGCATCCGGCAGCAGATAGGCGTGGACCCGGTCCGTGTAAATGATCAGTTCGCCTGGGATCTTCTTCACCTTGCGCACATCGTCCCAGACCAGCTCCACACTCTCGCCGCCCTGCTCCGCACGGATACCTTCATCCCCGAAGAACATATCGATGGGCTCCTTCATGCCCCGGCCTGCCGCCTGCTTCCTGGCCTTTACCAGAAGAAGCATGGGCTGCCAGACGGTAAACATCAGCGCGCACACCACCAGAAGAAGCCGCTGGGGCAGAAGCATCTGTTCGCTCTGGAAGAACAGCAAAAACAGCGCCGCCAGCGTGAACAGGACATTAAAAACGCCCAGATAGCCTTTATTGGCATGGTACATGGAAAAACGCCACAGATCATTCGCCGTCATACGGACGCGGAAACGGATCTCTTTCTTCTGATCCAATATAATCTCCTTCTTTCCTTTTCGCACATTTCAGCCGCTATTCTCTCATGGTATCCGGTCTGCGGTCATCGGTTTCCCGGACAGAATCCTCATACTGATACTGCCTGACGCTTACCATAAACCTGACTCGATTCTTATACTCCATCCGACGCGTCCCGCAGCAGTGCCGTCAACTATAATCTGCAGCCGCTTCACGGCTTCATTCACAGCTTCATCGTCAGCGCAATCCGCTTCTTCACCGGATCGACGCTTAACACCTTCACTTCCACGATATCCCCCACGCTGACCACTTCCATAGGGTGTTTGATGTATTTGTCCGACATCTGGGAAATATGCACCAGCCCGTCTTGATGGACGCCGATGTCCACGAACGCCCCGAAATCGATCACATTCCGCACGGTCCCCTTTAATACCATGCCAGGCGTCAGATCCTTCATCTCCAGCACGTCGGTCCGGAGGATCGGTTTCGGCATCTCGTCGCGGGGATCGCGGGCCGGTTTCTCCAGCTCCTTCACGATATCCCGCAGCGTGATCTCACCGACGCCCAGTTCTTCCGCCAATTTCTTATAGTCCGTCACCTTCCGGCTGATCCCCGTCAGGCCGCCCGCGGCGATCTCCGCCGGCTTGTAGCCCAGCTTCGCAAGCAATGTCTTCGCCGCCTCATAGCTCTCCGGGTGGACAGAAGTACCATCCAGCGGATTCTTTCCGCCCATGATCCGCATGAATCCGGCGCACTGTTCGTAGGCCTTCGGCCCCAGCTTGGCCACCTTCAGAAGCTGGGCGCGGCTGGTAAACGCGCCGTTCTCCTCCCGGTAAGCTACGATATTCTTCGCAAGCGCCTTGCTGATGCCGGATACGTATTCCAGAAGCGGAGCCGAAGCGGTATTCAGATCCACGCCCACCTTGTTCACACAGTCCTCAACCACGCCCTGCAGGGCCTCGCTCAGCTTTTTCTGGTTCATGTCGTGCTGGTACTGGCCCACGCCGATGGAGCGGGGATCGATCTTCACCAGCTCCGCCAGCGGGTCCTGAAGCCTGCGGGCGATGGACGCGGCGCTGCGCTGCCCCACGTCGAAATTCGGAAATTCCTCCGTCGCCAGCTTGCTGGCGGAATAGACCGACGCGCCGGCTTCATTTACAATCACATACTGAACCTTCTCTGGGATCTCCCGCAGCAGTTCCACGATCACCTGCTCCGACTCGCGGGAGGCGGTGCCGTTGCCCACGGAGATCAGGGAAATATTGTACTTTTTGATCAGGCGCTTTAAGACCGTCTTCGCCTCCGCCACCTTATTCTGGGGGGCGGTGGGATAAATGACCACCGTATCCAGGACCTTGCCGGTGGCGTCCACCACGGCCAGCTTGCAGCCGGTACGGAAAGCCGGATCCCAGCCCAGGACCACACGGCCGACGATGGGCGGCTGCATCAGAAGCTGCTCCAGGTTCTTACCGAAGACCTTGATGGCGCCATCCTCTGCCATTTCCGTCAGGGCGTTTCGCACTTCGCGCTCGATGGACGGTGCGATCAGGCGGCTGTAGCTGTCCTCAATGACCTCGCGAAGCGCCGGTGTGGTATAGGGATTGTCCCGGGTGATCACGCGCTTCTCCAAAAAACGCAGGATCTGCTCCTCCGGCGCCAGGACCTTCACGGTCAGAACCTTCTCCTCCTCGCCCCGGTTCAGCGCCAGGATCCGGTGGCCCGCCGCCTTCCGGATCGTTTCTTCATAATGATAATACATCTCATAAACCGATTCCGCCGTCTCGTCCTTCGCCTCGGAATGCAGAAGACCCTGGTTCATGGTCACATTGCGGATATAGGTGCGGTAATCGGCCTCGTCGGAAATGCGCTCCGCCAGGATATCCTTCGCCCCGGCGATGGCTTCTTCCGCGCTCGCGACGCCCTTTTCTTCGGAAATGTAGGCGGCCGCCGAAACCTCCAGCGGCTCCCGCGTCATCTGCAGCGCGATCCGATCCGCCAGCGGCGCCAGCCCCTTTTCCTGGGCGATCGTGGCCCGGGTGCGGCGTTTGGGCCGATATGGCCTGTAAAGATCCTCCACCGCCACCAGCGTCGCCGCGTCGGCGATCTGCTTCTCCAGTTCCGGGGTCAGCTTGTCCTGCTCCCGGATCGACGCCAGAACCTGTTCCTTCTTCTCTTCCAGGTTCCGCAGATAGCGCAGGCGCTCGTCCAGGGTGCGCAGCACCTCGTCGTTCAGGGAACCGGTGGCTTCCTTGCGGTAACGGGCGATGAACGGGATCGTGTTGCCTTCATCTATGAGTTTCACGGCGGCTTCCACCTGGCCGCGGGTGATCTTTAATTCTTCCTGCAGGGCTTTGATGATGTCCATATGTACTCCTTTTCCGGATGGTCTGTTCGTCGGCGCAGTCCGACGGCGTTCTTCCTGCGCGGCCGAAATCTGCTTGCCCGCCGTCTCGGCTGTTACCCTTCATTATAAACGGAATCTCGCTTTGCGTCTAGACAGTAATTTGTTTTTGTGCTAGTATGTAGGAAGTATCGGATGGAAAATACTGCCGTGAAAGAATTTGGATTTTCATGGCTACTATAGCCGTTTAACAGACGGCAGAATGGAGAAATTATCATGGATGATTATAAAGAACAGGATGATTATCCGGAGATACCGATTCCCTCTGGGGACGGTTGGCATAAACCAGACGACGAAACCGCAGGTGCTCCGCCACAGATTGGCGTACAACCGCAAAGCGGATGGCAGCAGAATACCGATCCTTATCTGCAGAATAACGGACAACAACCAGGCAATCCATATCCGCAGAATGCCGGCCAGCCCCAGAGCAGATGGCAGCAGAGCAGCAATACGCCGCCATCCGGCAGTTGGATCTGTTCCTGCGGCACCGTGAATACCGGCAAATTCTGCAGCGAGTGCGGTAAACCGGCCCCGCAAAACGGCGGTCAGCAGCCAGGCAGCCTGTATCCGCAGATCAGCAGCCAATCTCAAGACAGCCCGCAGCCGAATCCAAACGGGCAGTCTCAGAATTACTGGGATCAGCCTGGCGGTCAATCACAAAACAGTTGGCAGCAAAGCAATCAACAGCAAAACGGGCAACCGCGGAACAACTGGCAGCAAAACGGACAACTGCCAAACAACTGGCAGCAAAATAATCCACAGCAGGGCCCATATCAGCAGAATCCATACCAGCAGGCTCCCCCGAAGGAGAACAACCCTCTGGCGCTGGCATCCATGATCACCGGTCTTCTGGCCCTGATCACCTGCTGCTGCAGCCCGCTGATCCAGTTTCCGCTGGCTGTGACCTCGATCGTGCTGCTGATCCTGTCCAAACGCGGAAAGCCGTTCAGCGGCTACGCGATCGCGGGACTGATCATGTCGATCTTCGCCATCCTGTTAAGCATTCTGATGACGATCATGATCGGCCTTGTCCGCAGCCCACGGTATCAGGATTTCTTAAACAGCCCGGAATTTCAGGATATTTTCGATGAGTACGAGTCGCTCTACGAATCGTTCTACGGCGGAGAAGACCTTGATTCCATTTATGAATCGATCTACGACGATTACCGGTAAGACCTGTTTCACAGCGGCGGCAGCAGATCCACGCCCCGCGCCACCAGCATATAATTTTTAAAGATCCAGTTGACCAGTACGATGGCGACCCCGACAGACACTACAAGGCCGTAGCGACCCAGGTAAAGTCCGGGCCGCCTCCATTTTTTCGCAAGACAGTATCCGATCAGCTCCACCGCCGCCATAAGCGCCGTGTAGAATACCAGCGGATGGTACTGGATACTCAGAAAAATGTGCCCGGTCAGCAGAAGCCAGACCGCACGGGTCCCGCCGCATCCGGGGCAGTAAAGCCCCGTCAGGAATTTGAAAGGGCAGGGAATTCCCTGCCCGATCAGCATCTGCCATACTATTTTCAGCGTCTCAACCATTCACACGATCCCCCGCACTGTTTCACAATTCAGAGTCATCCTGTCGCCGCGCATGTACTCTTATATGATCTGATCTACATATCACCACACGCCATAGCCGGCTCCCCACACCCGTATTACCCACACAAACTTTCGTCCATCTGTCCAGTCGCATGAACAGCTTCTGCTCTCCGGAGCTCCGCTCAAGCGTCTCCGCACAGACTGCGTCACTGTTTGAACGCCCCCAGACTGTCTGTGCCACCGTTCAAACGGACACCTAAGCTGGCGTCACCACACGAACAACCTCTTTACCGCCTGCGCTGCTTCCCAGACAGTTTTTGCTCTGTCTACGCCTCCACCCGGATCTTCTGCCGCAGTCCGCTCCCGACTGCCTCAAGCGCCGGAGCCAGCGCCGCCAGGGCGGCGTCCATCAGGCCGTCGCTCATAACGCCGGTCACCAGGCCGAATTCCTCTCCTTCAAGTTCCGGCAGCGTCACTACGCGGCACTCGCCCAAATGCTCCGCCAGCAGATCCTTCACCGTGTCATAAGCGCCGCCGACCCGCAGGAAATACGCCCAGCGCACGTCCGACACCGGCATGATGGAAAGCTTCTCGCTGCTCCAGCCCATCGGTACATTCTCATCCAGATGAACCGTCTCCTCGATCAGATCCGCCACCACGGCGCTGGCCGTCTGCAGCTTCCCGGCGCCACTGCCGTAATACATGCTGACGCCCAGCATATTGCTGCGGACCAGGATGCCGTTAAACACATCGTGCACGCCGGAAAGCGGGTTTTCCCGTCCCACCATCACCGGAGCCACCCAGGCAGAGACCGCGTCCCCGGCCATCTGCGCGGAACCCAGCAGGCGGATGGCCTTCTCCATCGCCGCGGCATATTTCAGATCCGCCGCGTGGATCTTCGTGATGCCTTCCGTGTAAATATCCTCGTAATCGACTTCCTTGCCGGAAGCCATCGCCGTCAGGATCGCGATCTTGCGGCAGGTATCGTGGCCTTCCACGTCCGCCGTCGGATCCTTCTCCGCATATCCAAGCTCTTGAGCTTGCCAAAGGGCCTGCTCGAAAGACATGCCCTCCCGGTCCATTTTCGTCAAAATATAATTGGTCGTGCCGTTTAGGATCCCGGTGATCTCCGAGATCTGCTCGCCGCCCAGACAGCGGTACAGCGTGCGGATGATCGGGATCCCGCCGCCCGCGCTTCCCTCGAACTGGAAATTCACATGCTTTTCCCGGGCGATCGCCAGAAGCTCGGTGCCGTAAGCCGCCACCAGCGCCTTATTAGACGTCGCCACATGCTTGCCGGCCTCCAGGCACGCCTTCACGAACGGATAGGCCGGCTTCAATCCGCCCATGGTCTCCACCACCAGCTTCACTTCCGGATCATTTACGATCACTGAAAAGTCGTGGACGATCTTATCTTCAGCCGGACTCCCCGGGAAATCCCGCAGATCCAGCACATATTTCACCTCGATCTCCTGCCCTGCCGCGGCCGCCACCTGCGCCCGATTGGCCGCAAGCACCTCAAATACGCCGGAACCGATGGTTCCGTATCCCATGATCGCTGCATATACCATATCATTCACTCCCTGGCTGTATTTTTCTTCGTCTTTCCTGCTCACATCCGCGGCGTTCTCATGTCACATCTGCGATACTTCCCTGCCTGCTCTCGCAGCACTTTCCGCGCCGCTCCCTGCCGTACCGGCCCCTGCTTCACTCTCTGGCAATGATCTTCACCGAATGAATACCCTCCATGGCCTCCATCTCCTCCACCATGGCGGAAATATCGCCGGTGTCGGACCGAACCTCCACACTCAGCGTCAGCGTCGCCACGCCGTTCACCGGAATACTCTGGTGGATCGTCAGGATATTTGCTTTATAGACCGCCACGATGCGCAAAAGATCAGACAGCAGCCCCCGCTCGTCATCCATGATGGTCACAAAGGTTACTGTCTTTCCTTTCGCATTATCATAGAACGGCAAAATGTCGTCTTTGTACTTGTAGAACGAACTGCGGCTGATGCCCACGGCGTCTGTGGCTTCCTGCACCGTCAGCACCTTCTGGGATTCCAGAAGCCGCTTGGCCTCCACCACCTTAAGGAGTACCTCCGGTACTGCCTTCTTCGTCACCACATAGTACTTGTTGCTCTCTCCCATGCCGGCCTCCCTCTGTTCGTCTGGCAAGTACATCTGTGTCCATGGGAAAGATACTATCATATTTGCCTTTGATATGCAACTGTTTTTTCATTATCGTTTACTGCCCCGCCGGAGACATCCGCTTCCCTTCTGCCCGTCCTTCATCCTTTTCCAGCCTTCTCGATCACTTTCCTGTAAGGCATCAGCATCCCTTCGTTCATCTGATTCCCCATCTTCTTCATGACCGCCGGCTGGGACAGAAGCGCCCCGACCAGGTACATCTTGACGACGGTTCCTTTCTTCTTCTGCGGGAAATCGTACTGGCCGTGGGCCTTGTAGAACCGATGGTCCGCCTTCATCATGCCCTGCATCAGGTAGATCAGGTCGCGGAATATCTTCATGCCGCCGACGCCGTAGAAATTCTGCGGTTCCGCGTAGCGGCGCTTAATGGCGTAGGTCAGGTTGGCCGCCATCTGATCGATGGCATGGTCCGGATCGGTCTCGTCCGTAGCCACCCCCGCCAGGTAATTGCCGCCCACCTTGGCGCGGCCCTCGACGATCATCTGCAGATTGAACTCCTGCCTGTAGCTGCCGCTGACCAGATAGCCCATAGGCATCCCCATGGTCACGGTGCGGTGGCCGTTGCAGAACTGTCGGTCGTCGTACATCTTAAAGACCGGCCCCATGGAATGATCCTGAATGGAAAATGCGTATACGATGGCCTGCGCCGTCTGGATGTGGTTGCGCAGATATTCGTCGAAACCGTCGATATAGACGCATTTGCCGGAGGTGGCGCAGTGAAAGCATCCCAAGCAGCCGCCCTTAAACGGATACTCCCGCAGGTTGACGATCCGGCTGGCAAACGGAAGCACAGCCCGGAACCGGGCGATCATGTCCGCAAGCTGGCGGTTGCCGGGGGCGCAGTCGGTGACGATGACTACGTCGCCGGGCTTGTCCGGCGCGGCAGCCGGCTCCGCAGCTCCAGACTCATGCCGGTTCCGCACTGCCGCCCGCTCACCAGATTCAGCAGCTTCCGCTGGTTTCGCTTCCGCAGAAACTGTCGCATCCGCCGAACCGGAAGCTTCCGCAGCAGTCCCGCCTCCCGGCACCGTCACCGCCGCATGCCTTGCCGGCGCCTGCGGCGCCGGGGCCGGTTCATATATCCCCTTCTTCATCTGCCAGATCACATGGTCGAAGAACGCCAGCGCTTCCTTCTGCCCCTTCGGCGTCGTCAGATCGTCCATGTCCGCCGACAGACCGCGGATGAATTTCATGCCCATATCCTGACAGTTGTCCTGAATATACCGGTGAGCCGTCACATCGTAGAAATGCTTCGACGTGGTGATCTGGGTCGCGTATTTCCCGGCCACAGGCACATCGGACGCTTTCAGAAGCTCGATAAACTTATGCAGCTGGCTGGGCGCGATAAACGTATAGACTGGATAGGAAAATACCAGCAGATCCGCCCATTCGACTGCCTCCCTGATCTCTGTGGAATCTCTCTCCAGCGCACGGATGCGCTGTCCGACATGGATCACACGAAATGTGTGCTTCGGCCGCTTCACCTCCAGATAAAGCGACGTCTGAAGCGTAATGCTGTACTGCCCCTTGGGACTTCCATTTAATATGAGAATATTCATAAGCCCTGTCCCCTCCTTCTTTTCCGGATTCTGCTGAAAACTGCCAATGGCAATTTTCCATATACCATGTCCTCCGGACATGCTCCCTCCGGGGGATGCGCACGGTTCGCTTCGGTATTTGCCCTCCCTTCGGTCGGGC